>JBIISW010000004.1:0-43159 GCA_044340865.1 Bacteroidia bacterium
TTTACCTGCACTAAAAGGTGGACACGTAGGCGCAACATTTAAATATAAAAGTTACGTGCAAGATATTTTAGGGCCAATGTGTTTTGATTATGGTTTTGGTCCATTCCGTTGGGTTTGCACAAGTGCCGACGAAAATGATTTACGTAAGACAGATGAAATTGCATTATCTGTTTTACAAGAAATTTATAAAACAGCACCAGATGAAATTAAGCAGCAACTAAATGATAATATTATTTGGATTAGAGACGCTATGAAAAATAATTTAGTGGTTGGCTCTCAAGCCCGCATTTTATATGCAGATAGCGAAGGTCGTGTAAAAATTGCAGAAGCTATTAATAAGGCTATTGCTAATAAAGAAATTTCGGCGCCTGTTGTTTTAGGAAGAGATCATCACGATGTGAGCGGAACAGATTCTCCATACAGAGAAACATCAAACATATATGATGGGTCTAAATTTACTGCCGACATGGCTGTACAAAATTTTGTTGGAGATAGTTTTAGAGGAGCGACTTGGATTAGCTTGCACAATGGTGGTGGCGTTGGTTGGGGCGAAGTCATGAATGGTGGATTTGGATTAGTGCTTGATGGAAGTGCGGATGCTGATAGACGATTAAAATCAATGTTATTCTGGGATGTAAATAATGGGATTGCTCGCAGAAGTTGGGCACGAAACAAAGAAGCAATTTTTGCTATTAAACGAGAAATGGCTCGCACTCCAAATTTAAAAGTAACCTTAGCTAATTTAGTGGATGAAAATTTATTAAAAGGATTATTTTAAAATCATACGTAATTAAAAATCTTGACGCATAACGATGTTTACAATAGATACACACACACATATTATTCCAAAGCACATTCCTGATTTTACAAAAAAATTTGGATATGGAAATTTTATTAAATTAGACCACCACGAACAGGGTAAGGCATGGATGATGCAAGGCGACAAACGTTTTAGGCAGATAGAAGAAAATTGTTGGGACGCCGAAGTTCGCATCAAACAGATGGCAGAACATCAGGCTGATATGCAAGTGATTTGTACAATACCCGTTATGTTCAGTTATGACGCAAAACCAAATGATTGTTTAGAGATTTCACAATTTTTAAACGATGATATTGCAACTACTGTTAATTCGTACCCTGATAAATTTATAGGTTTAGCAACGGTGCCAATGCAAGATACATCATTAGCTGTTCAAGAATTAGAACGTTGCATGAGTATGGGCTTTAAAGGCGTGCAGATAGGAAGTAACGTCAACAACATTAATTTAGGTGAGCCACAGTTTCACGATTTTTGGGCAGCTTGCGAAAAATTAGATGCTGCAATTTTAGTTCATCCTTGGCAAATGATGGGACAAGAACACATGACAAAGTATTGGTTACCATGGTTAGTTGGAATGCCCGCAGAAATTAGTCGTGCCATTTGTTCAATGATATTTGGTGGAATATTTGAAAAATTTCCAAAACTAAAAGTGTGTTTTGCACATGGAGGTGGTTCGTTTTTGCCTACTATCAGTCGTATTGAGCATGGTTGGGATTGCAGACCTGATTTAGTGGCCATAGATAATGAGTTTAATCCAAAAAAATATTTAGGAAAATTTTGGGTTGATTCTCATGTGTGTGATCATAAAATGTTGCAATACATTATTGATTTAGTTGGCGCTGATAAAGTTGTGCAAGGCTCTGATTACCCATTTCCATTGGGCGAAGCAGTACCAGGCGATTTAGTGCGTTCATCACCTTTATCAGAAAAAGACAAACATATTATTATGGGTAGCGCAGCAAAATCTTGGTTGTCGCTATAAATAATAATTCAACATTCATAACTACTAAAATATTTTTATCTCACGATGCAACATTTTACCGATATACAATTAAAAAATTTAACTTCAGCCGAAGGCAAAACGTTACAGAAAGTAGTGATTTATTTTTGGGTGAATCGTTTTAATCCCGATGCACATGTTGATTTGATAGACAATGTAGAATTGTTTTTCACAGATTCTACAAGCCTTGTTATTACTTGCAATGAAGACAGTACAGGAATTGAAGCATTATTAAATTTTGATTTAGCTGAAGAGCAAAAACAATTGAAAGAAGAATTTGGTGGTAAAATAAAAATCATACCGATTGATGCGTCAACCACAAAAATGTGGACAGATGTTATTGGCGAAACAATTGAATCTATTGATTTAACAAAGGATGGAGATAATTATTTAAACGATGCCATTATAGTAAATTTTGGATTAAAAGAGAAAAGAACAATAGGAATTAGTCCAAGTGATGGTTTAATTATTGATTACTGGGAAGATTGATACAACCAAAACATTGAAAAAGTAATAGGTTTAAATTTTAATCTATGTTTCTATACATGAAAAACTAAGTTTTAAATAAATATTTTTGCTTAAATTTCCATATTGAATAATTTAAAAAATAATAAAATGAAAAAGCATATACAGTTTTTTGTGGCAATAGTTATGATGCTAACATTAACTCATTGTAAAAAAGATAAGACAACTACACCAGAACCTACACCAATGGATGTTTTGCCTGGCAGTGGTTCTTTAAACCTTTATATTAAAGGAATGGTTGGATCAACGCCATTGGTTTTTTCTACTCAAACATATACCAATCAAGCTGGTAATACGTATAAAATTAATATGGCAAAATATTATATTAGTAATATTAAATTGACAAAAACTGATAATAGTGTTTACACAGTTTCAAATAGTTATTATTTAATTGACTTAACAGATTCGTTGAAAAGCATGGCAAAGCTTTCTGGGATTCCTTATGGAAATTATAAATCTGTAGAGTTCATGATTGGTGTTGATAGTTTAAGAAATGTGTCTGGTGCACAAACAGGTGGTTTAGACCCTTCACTTGGTATGTTTTGGACGTGGAGCACAGGCTATATTATGGCAAAGATAGAAGGAACTTCTCCTCAATCTCCTGATTTAGGCAATGCAATTGAATTCCATATTGGAGGATTCAGCGGAGTAAACAATGTTTTGAGAACGACAACGGTTTCTTTTGGACTTGATACAGCAAAGGTTTCTGCTACAGTTACCCCTTTAGTTTATATGTCAAGCAATTTGGCTGAATGGTTTGCCTCACCAAACATGATTGACTTTTCATCAATTAATATTGTAACAATTCCAGGCGCAAGAGCAAGTAGTATTGCAACCAATTACATGGATATGTTTAGCGTTAGTCGTATTCAAAACTAAAGGAATCTTTCTTTTTCATTAAACATTCGGTAGGTGAAAAATTATACGTAATTTTGCTTTCAGAAATTTAAATTTTGAGAAGTAAGTTCAATATCATTTTTTCTTTTATTTTGCTGACGAGCTTCAGCTGGCAATCAGTTGCAAAAACTTTTATTTATGTGAGTTTTAAGAAAAACCAAAATAGGTTATCTAAAACCGTGTGTGTTAATAAGGATAAACCAAAAAGTTGTTGCCAAGCAAAATGTTATCTGGAAAAAGAAATTAAAAAAGAAGAAAACAGACAAAGTAATTTGCCCTCTGGATTAAAAGATAAAACAGAGAAAACAGAATTGTTATCAACGTATTTAAGTTTTATTTTCTTACCCTTAATTATTTATAAAGGGTATCATGGTTATCATGTTTCTAGAAATCTGAAACAGTTCTCGACTGAAATATTTCAGCCACCTCAGGACGTTTGTGTTTCCATCTATTAATAAAAGGCTCTTCACATAAATTAATTTTTTTGTGTTAAAAGGTCATGGCAATAACCTTAAAAATCAAGCTATGAAACTAATTGAAATAGTGTTTTTTATATTGATATTTTTAACGATAAATGAATATCGGCTCATAAAAAAATACATACAAAATTTAGAAAACATAGAACCGTCTACTTTAAAAAAAGCGGTACTAAAAACATATAAGCAACTTAAGAAACCAATTAATTGGTTAAATAATAAACTATTAACAAACGATTTAAATCATTAAAAAAATGAAAACAACTATAAAATTTTTAACCGCACTGATGATGGTGTTAACTTTAGTGAATTGTAAGAAAGATAAAACCACTAGTCCTGAACCAGAGCCGACGCCTGTTTTACCAACGACAGGAAATTTAAATTTAGCCTTTGAAGGTATGGTTGGCACAATGCCATTAGTTTTTACGACACAAACCTATACAAATCAAGCAGGAAACACCTATAATATTACCATGGCTAAATATTATATCAGTAATATTAAACTAACAAAAACAGATAACAGTGTTTTTACTATTACAAATAGTTATCATTTAGTTGATTTATCTGATTCATTAAAGAGTTTAGTAAAATTATCAGGAGTTCCTTATGGTAATTATAAAGCAATTGAGTTTATGATTGGTGTTGATAGTACTAGAAATGTTTCGGGGGCACAAACTGGCGCTTTAGATCCTTCATGGGGGATGTTTTGGACATGGAGTTCTGGCTATATTATGGTAAAAATTGAAGGAACATCTCCTCAATCAACAGCAACCTCAAATAAAATAGCTTTTCACATAGGTGGTTTTTCGGGAGTAAATAATGTGTTGAAAACTGTTTCACCAAGTTTCGGAACAGAAACGGCAAATGTTTCTGGTACAGTGACTCCTGTTGTTCACTTGACAAGTAATCTTGAAGAGTGTTTTGCATCGCCAACAGTCGTTAATTTTTCGATGTTAAATACGGTAATGATGCCTGGGGCAAATGCTAAAAACATTGCAAATAATTACATGGATATGTTTACAGTTGAACACATTCATAATTAAAAACCAAGAAGAGCTGTTTAGTTTTTAAACAGCTCTTTTTAATATTCTATTTATGAATCAAATTAAAAAGCAAGGAATTGTTATTCTTTTGTTTTTTCCGTTATTCTCTTATTCTTGTGATATTTGCGGAAACTACATGGGATTAACTCCCTACGACAATAAAAACATTGTTTCTTTTTTACATCGTTACAGAGTGTATAATGGATATAGAAATCATCAATCACACAGTCAATTTTTTCCAACAGGCGCTTATAAAGTAAATCATAATTCTCTTTCAGACAGTCTAAGTTTAAGTAAAGAGTACAGTAGTAAAGATTTTGAATCGTTTAAAATTTTTGAACTGCGATTAAAGTATTTTGTAGCCAACCGCATGGAATTAAATATTTTTTTACCAATCATGAATAATAAATCTAGAAATAATGAAGCTGAGTTTAATAGCACAGGTATCGGAGATTTCTCATTCTTTGTTGGGTATCATGTGATAAAACCTAATTTGGAAAAGAAAACCAAACACAAATTAATTTTAAATGTTGGTGTAAAATTACCTACAGGTAATTATATGGTGCATGATAGCAATATAAACAGATTACCTTTCGAAATGCAACTTGGTTCAGGAAGTATTGATGGATTATTTGGAGTTAATTATTTATGGATGAAGAAAAACATAGGAATTAATGCAAATGCAAATTTGAAACTGAATGGGAAAAATAGTTTTAATGAGCAGTTAGCTAGCAGTACAACTAATTTTATTTCTATTTTTTATAAAGTTCCAATTAAGAAAGTGTATTTGTATCCAGCTGTTATTATTAATTACGAATATACAAAAGGATTGTATACGCATAAAGTCTTAGATAAAGTAACAGGCATTAATTCTCTTTTGATTGGCCCAGGCTTTGAAATGTATTATAAGCAAGTATCTTTTAATGCATCCTGTCAATTAACTGTTCGCGAAAACAGATTTGAAAATCAATTGAAAAATACGGGCAGATTAACCTTTGGTGTTAGTTATAATTTTGAAAGCAAGCGAACGAATAATTAAGGTTATAGTCCAAATGCATGGCAGGGCAAAGGTTTCGGAGTTATTTTGACGTTAAGTGTAACGCCAAAAAACATATACCAATCTTTCGTGTTTGGATTTCCTCTTTGTTCGTTGATATTGCTACCTGCATTTTTTGAACGGTCTGAAAGTAAACTTGCTAATTGTTTGTCAAATGGTTTTTCAATCGTATTGGGATAAGTTCCGCTCACATCGTCTAAATAGTCGGTGAACAATTTTCTTGGCCCCCATTCTAATCCAATACCAACGGTTTTCGCAACATTTAATTTTATACCAACACCAAATGGAATGCCAACTTGAATGAGTTTGTATTTCTGCGTTTGGGCTTCTGTTTTTAAAGGTTGTAGATCAAACCAATTATTATTGTATTGCGCTTTTGGTTTAAAAGAAAAAACATTTAATCCTAAAAATAAAAAAGAGGTAAATTTAAATTTGTCATTACTAATTCTGTATTCTAAAAAATTAAATTCAGCTATGGTATGAAGGTCAATGATGTAAGATTTAAAATTTAAATTTCTTTGAAGCTGATCAGCGTTGTCGCTTTGAGAATCATCGGCCAAAACTTCACCATAGGTAATACCGCCTCTAAAGGCGTATCTGTAATTTGGTATAAATCTATAAAAACCTCCAACGGATGGCCGCGTTGCATTAAAATGTTGTGATGGGTTTAAGTCTCCAATATAATAGGAACCACCAACAAATAAGCCCACTTCATGTTGTCTGAAATTTCTTTTTTTAGTTTGGGCTTTTGTGACACTAACTAAAAAAGTAGAGATAAGTAATATGTAAACAAATTTCATTTAGCTTAATAACGTATGGTATATAATTTAAGTATACACGATAAAGTTATTATTTTTATTTTTATTTACAACTCTATCTATTTTATTTATAAAACAACGTGAAAGTGCTTAAGAATCTTGTAATTTTTATCGATATTTACTTGATGCGAAAATTTCAATTGATAATCGGTTTTGTGCTTAGCTTTCATGTAAATGCTCATGCTCAGGATTCTATTATGTATTCAAAAGATGTTCGATTGTATGAAGGTATTTATATAAATTATGAAGATTTGAGGTTTAATTGGCCTATTGATAAAGAAAAAATTATTACAAATGTGCCAAAAGAACAACTAGATTTTTTTAGCAAATTAGTTGAATCAGACATGATCGAATATAAAGAAAGAGATGGGTCTGTTATTAAAATAAAAACAGAAAAAATATGGGGATATTGTCAAAACAATGTCATTTTTATCAATCAAGAAAATAGTTTTTTTCGCATCCCAGTTTTTGGAGCAATTAGTAGTTTTATTGGTGCTGTTGCTGTTATCAATCATTCGCCGGGGTTCGATCCTTTTATGAATACGCCTAGCAATAGCACAGCCCACAGTATCAAAGAATTTCGACCATTTCTTTTCGATTTTTATTCTGGAGACATTACGGAGTTTAGTTTGGAAAAGTTAGAAGAATATTTAAGTCGAGATATCTCCTTAGTGAATGAGTTTAAACAATTGAGAAAAAAAAAGAAAAAAGAATATGCGGCAAAATACATCCGAATGTTTAACGAAAAGCATCCGGTTTTTTTTCCAAAAGGATAACTTTTTAATTTTATCATCATTCAAATTATTTCAATTACCTTAGCAAAAAATTTTAAAGATTATGTCAGAAGTAGGAAGACAAATTATTTACAGTATGGTGAATGTATCCAAAATACATCCTCCACAAAAACAAGTATTAAAAGATATTTATATTTCATTTTACTATGGTGCCAAAATTGGTGTTTTAGGTTTAAATGGTTCGGGTAAATCTTCATTATTAAAAATAATGGCTGGTTTAGATAAAGATTATTTAGGAGAAATTCATCAATCACCAGGCTACACCATTGGTTTATTAGAGCAAGAACCACAACTAGATGAAAACAAAACGGTTATTGAAGTTGTTCGTGAAGGAGCACAAAAACATGTGGATATTTTAAATGAATTCGAAGAAGTAAACAATAAGTTTATGGACGAAGAAATTTTAAATGATCCAGATAAAATGGATAAGTTAATTAATCGTCAAGCGCAATTACAAGACTTAATAGATCAACATGATTTATGGAATTTAGATATGCGTTTAGAACGAGCGATGGATGCCTTGCGTTGTGCAGAAAGCGATACGCTAATTAAGGTTTTATCTGGTGGAGAGAGAAGACGTGTAGCGTTATGTCGTTTACTTTTACAAGAACCAGATATTTTATTATTAGATGAGCCAACTAACCATTTAGATGCTGAAAGTGTTGATTGGTTAGAAATACATTTACAAAACTACAAAGGGACTGTTATTGCAGTAACGCATGATCGATACTTTTTAGATAATGTAGCTGGTTGGATTTTGGAATTAGATAGAGGAGAAGGTATTCCTTGGAAAGGAAATTATTCATCTTGGTTAGAGCAAAAAGGGAATCGTTTAAAACAAGAAGAGAAAACTGAAAGCAAACGTCAAAAAACGTTGGCACGTGAGTTAGATTGGGTTCGTCAAGGTGTTAAAGGTAGAGGTGTGAAACAAAAAGCACGTTTAAATAACTATGATAAAATGATGAACGAAGATATTAAGGATAAAGAGGAACGCTTGGAAATATTTATCCCTAACGGTCCGCGCCTTGGTAACGAAGTTATTGAATCTATGGATGTTTCTAAAGGATTTGGAGATAGATTATTATATGAAGGATTGAATTTTAAATTACCACCTGCCGGAATTGTTGGTATTATTGGGCCAAACGGTGCTGGTAAAACAACGCTATTTCGTATGATCATGGGTGAAGAAAAACCAAATGGCGGCGAATTTAAAGTAGGGCCAACTGTAAAAATTTCATACGTCGATCAAAATCACGCCGAGTTAGAGCCAAATAAAACAGTATATGATGTATTAAGTGGAGGATTAGATAATATTACTTTGGGTGGCAAACCAATGAATGCAAGAGCTTATATTTCTCGTTTTAATTTTGCTGGCAGCGATCAAGGAAAAAAAGTAAGTGTATTATCAGGTGGTGAACGTAATCGTTTACATTTAGCCATGGCATTAAAAAATGAAGGTAATGTATTATTGCTCGATGAGCCCACAAATGATTTAGATGTAAACACATTGAGAGCTTTAGAAGAAGGGTTAGAAAATTTTGCTGGTTGTGCTGTTATTATTAGTCACGATAGATGGTTTTTAGACCGAGTGTGCACCCATATTTTAGCATTCGAAGGAGATAGCTCTGTATATTGGTTTGAAGGCGGTTACAGTGAATATGAGGAAAATCGTAAAAAACGTTTAGGTAACGTAGAACCTAAAAGGCCTAGGTATAAAAAGTTAGTTGTATAAATAAAAAAGCCCTATTTTAAATAGGGCTTTTTTATTTTTCAAAACCTTCCATTTTTTTGGATTCAAATACGGTAATTGTTTCTAAGTCTATTTCTTGTTTAGTAATCTGGTAATTATGGGCTGTACTTATGAATATATTTTCACGGCAAAACTCTTCACCATTTAGTTGATACGAAAAAATGTAATGTTTATTCGGCGTTAGTAATGTGATATAGGTTCCATTTTTTTTTGGTTTATATGTGCCAACCATTTTTCCATCATCACGGTTTCTAACAATGATAACTATATTGTTAGGTAAATCACCCTCTTTTTCTGAAGTGAGAAGGCCTTTACATAATGCGAGTGGTTCGTCATGAGGCGTTGATACAATCATTTTATAAACATCTTTTTTTTCTAACTCATTATTTTTTAATGAGGAAAAATAAATGGATTTACCATCTGCTGAACTCACAAAAAACACATCGTCATCTGTTGTATTAATAGGAAAGCCCATATTTTCAGCAGGATAAAATGTTTTATCATCATCAATTATTGAAAAGAAAATATCAAATCCACCCATAGTTTGATGTCCTTGCGAATTAAAAACAAAAGTGCGGCCGTCAGGATGAACGAATGGTCCTCCTTCATCGAATTCTGTATTTATTGTTGGCCCTAAGTTAAACGCTTTACTCCACTTCCCATTTGGTAGTTTAACACAGCGGTAAATGTCTCGTCCACCATATCCACCAGCTCTTTCTGACACAAAATACAAAGTGGTTCCTGCCGGATTTAAATAACCTTGGCCTTCCCAACTGTCAGTATTAATATCCGAACCAAATTCTTGTAAAGATCCCCAAGTAGAGCCATTCCACATGTTGTAATACAAGTTTCCATCTTTTTCACTGAGCGCTTTTAACTGAATGTTAGTTTGCTGAGTTTGGTTTACAGTGGAGTAAGGTTTTTTTAATAGCTGTTGAGTTGTTTTGTCTGATATCCATTTACCGTTTAAATCTTTATAAGAAACAAAAACTGTTTCGCTATTCGGATTTGTAGATAAATCTTGAGCATTAATTGACATAGTTTTTGTCATGGCATAAATAATGGTTTTATCATCCATATTTATAACTGACTTATAGCTTTCATATTCTTTTGAAGTACTATCCACTATTTTTTCTAAGCTTAAAGATAGAGGGACAGTTGTTTTTTCTATGGCATATAACGTTTGTTTTTCATAATAATTAACTACTTGCTGAAGTGAATGATGTTTTGCATAAATAGATTTAAATAACGTATAATGAATGAGCGCTTCCTTAAATTTATAGTTAACGTGTAAAGATCGACCATAATATAATAAAGCTAATGGCGGGGCACCTTTTTCATGTGTTTCATCTTGAATGTAATTTGAATTGATATCTTGAACGGCTTTTGCAAAATAACGCTCAGCATATGCTTTTTTTGTTAGTGAGTTCAAAAAACAATAGCCAATTTGATAATTAATATTGGCATTAATTGAATCTATTTTATAAGCATTTTCAAAATGGATTAAGGCATTTTCATAGTCTTGTTCTGATAGCAAGATGCAACCCTCTCTAAAATAGACTTCATACGAAACTTTATTTTGTTGCGACAAAGAATATAAAAAAGAAGATAAACTAAGTATTAGAAATAAAAATGATTTTCCCATATTCAAAATTTTTTTACTTATACAAAAATAGCATTTTATTTAAATAAAAATTTTTTAACAAAAAATCCCCTAAAAGGACGAATTTTAAATCACTTAACTAACTGATTTTAAATAATTTAAGGTATTTAAAAAACATCAAAAATCGACATTGGATTTGTGATTTTGTTTTTTCAAAAGACGAAAATTTGTTGTTCTTTAAACTTGTAAGTTTCATAATATTATTTATTAATTTTAATTTTAACACATAATACGTATATTTTGTAAATAATAATTATCATTTGGTCGAAATTGTATTAATATATTCTATATTTAATGAGTAATTTAAATCATTTAAAATATGAATATAATTGGGAATAAAATAAGGCAACTACAAGAAGCTAAGGGGTTTTCACAAGAGGTACTTGCAACAGAATTAGGATTAACGCAACCATCATACACTAGATTAGAAAAAGTTGACGAAAGAATTTCCATAATAAGATTAATGGAAATTTCTAGAATATCGGAAACCTCTGTGTCTGAAATAATAAATGAGAACATAGCTAAGGTTATAAATCAGTAAAATAGTGAAAGTCCACAAGCTTATTTTGATGTTGTTATAAATACTGATAAACAGCATATTGAAACTTTGAAAAGTGAAATTACAGTTTTAAGAGAGCAACTATTTAAAAAATAATGTTTACTTAATTTATAAATATAACTTTGTTTAAAAAAATCGTGACTGAAATTGACAATGATGACGAGTTTAAAGATTTACTTCTTAAAAATTCAAAAGTAATAGTGTATTATTATGCTGATTGGTGTGGTTTATGTAAGCAATTTGTATTTAATATTTAGAAGACAAATTTTTTTTCAATTAGTTTGTGATTAATTAAAGAAAAATATTTCTTGGAAAAACCGAGGGCGCACACTCGGTTTTTTTATTCCTGTCTGTGTACAACCTGCCATTTTTAATGCAAAGCTTTACTATTCCATTATTATAGAATTAAAAGAAATCCCCTAGGACGTGCTAAAACTCTTTAAAACAGACTGATTAATCGCTTAAAGATAGGTGTAAATGATTAATTAATCGCTTAATTTAAAATCGGCCAATTAAAAAGGGTGATATAAACACACCCTAATTATGTTCTTTAAATTCTGTTATTTGTTAAATAATCCTCCTGTATCAGAATCGAGGCTATGCCCATTGTTATTATCACCGCCCCTCTTTTTTTAGTCGTTGGACTTTTTTTTAGAATGGACTGTACAATAAAATAAAAAATATTTATCCTAATTAAAAGGCAGTTTTCCTCCTTTTAGGAGGTTTTACATGTTTAAATTGGATCTTAATTAATCATTTCTAGTGGTGTCCCAGTTTTCCATATAATCAGCAACTTTACGCAAGAAGCTTCCGCCTAATGAACCGTCAACCACTCTGTGGTCGTATGACAAGGATAAAAACATAAAGTGTCTAATAGCGATCACATCGCCCTGTGGCGTTTCAATCACAGCAGGTTTCTTTTTAATGGTTCCAACCGCTAAAATTGCAACTTGTGGTTGTAAAATGATTGGGGTTCCCATTACATTTCCAAAGCCTCCAACATTTGTTAGAGTAAATGTTCCACCTTGAATTTCATCTGGGGTTAATTTGTTTGCACGAGCTCGTGTTGCTAAATCATTTACGTTTTTGGTAATACCTACTAAGTTTTTTTGATCCGCGTTTTTAATAACTGGCACAATTAAATTGCCTGTTGGTAAAGCTGCCGCCATACCAATATTTATATTTTTACGTTTAATGATTTTTGTTCCTGTTTGGTCTACAGATACATTTATCATTGGAAAATCTTTGATGGCTTTTGCGACACACTCAATAAACAAAGGCGTAAATGTAATTTTTTCGCCTTCTCTTTTTTCAAAATCTTTTTTAACGCGATCTCTCCATTGAACTAAGTTAGTGACATCTGCTTCTACAAACGATGTTACATGCGGAGAAACATGCTTACTCATAACCATGTTGTCGGCAATGATTTTACGCATACGATCCATTTCAATAATTTCGTCCCCTCCACCAACAGATACAGCTGGTCTTTGTACTAAAACCGTATGATCCGGAACACCTAATGTTGATTTAGAAACAGATGCTGTAGGATTAGCAACTTTAATTTCTTCAGCAACAGGAGTTGTTGTTTGTTTATTTCTATTTGGTAAATAAGCCAAGATATCAGCTTTGGTTACTCTGCCTTCTTGCCCACTACCTTTGATAGAATCTAATTCTGTTAAAGAAATACCTTCTTCTTTAGCGATACTTTTTACTAATGGAGAATAGAATTTATCTGAGTTTGAAAAATCAACAGCTACAGTTTCAGCCACAGAAGAAGGAGCAGGGGTTGACGCTGTTTGTTGAGATGGCGCTACTGTTTTAGGAGTTTCTGCAACTGACGTATTTGCGTCAGATGATATAATAGCAATAACAGCACCTACTTGAACAACGTCATTTTCATTAAATAATTTTTTTACAAGCGTTCCTTCAAATGGTGATGGAATTTCAGAGTCTACTTTATCTGTAGCAATTTCTAAAACGGTTTCATCAATTTTAATTGAATCGCCTTCATTTTTAGTCCATTTAATTATAGTTGCTTCTGCAACACTCTCACCCATTTTGGGCATTGTTAATTCGAATTGAGCCATTGTCGTTAAATAATGTAGAACACAAAAATAAGGGAATATCGGCACTACACAAATTAAATTATGTGTAATCAAACAGTTTTTACAAAAAGCACCTACAATACACAGTAAATAGCCTTGTATTTTGGCTTATGATCCTATTATTTCAATAAAACCAATCGTTGGTGATTTATGAATTTTTAAAGATTTTGAATAATTAAGGATATTCTGAATAAGCGAGTCTGAAGGCTCATTATCGACAACATACTTATCGCGATGTTGCTTGTTTTTAGCAGATTTTAAAGTAGAATAAACAAGAGTAAAATTTTTTTGCATAGATTAATTTATGTGGTTAATAATACTCATAACGTGATAGTTTTTTATTTATTGTGTTTCATATTTAGTAGCCATGTTTGGGTGTAAAATAAACTTTTACTTTTTATGGTGCTGAACGACATGAGTTATTTAGCAAATGGGGATATAGCTATTAGGGTAAAAAAATTTTTTTTAATAAAATGAATTATGTAATTTTTACGACTCAATTAAAAAAACGAAACGTATGAAATCATTAAAAGCTTTTTTTGTAATCGCACTCATTATATCTAGTAATTTAGTTTTTGGTCAAGAGCCTTCTTTTTATGATCTTAACTTTGGTATGGATTCAACTACAACGCCATATAAGTCAAGTAACAGTAACTACGTATTTATTCGCTCTAAAAGAGGTACTGAGCCAGTAAAAGCAACATCATCTGGAGACTCTATCAAATCATTTGCTATTCAACAGATAGTGCTTGTTTTTTCTGAGAGTTCTACTTCTGAAATTGAGAACCGCGAATCGTATAATCAAGAACGTTGGGAAAATTTAATGCCAACGTATCCCGAATTTTTTCAAACAACTACAACCTATAAAAATATTTGCCAATGTAGTCAAGATGCTGCTAGCACAAGCTATAAAGAAGTACAGGGTTTTTATATTTATTATACTCCAAAAGCAGGAAGTCAACCTAAGAAAGAAGTGGAAGTAGTGAAAACTGAAATCGCTAAGCCAGCTGAAACGCCAAAAGAAATTGTAAAAGAGGAACCTAAAAAAGTTGCTGAGGTTATAAAGAAGGAAGAGCCTAAAAAAGAAGTGGAAGTCGTTAAAACGGAAGCGCCTAAACCAGTTGAACCCAAAAAGGATATTGAATCAGTAAAGAAAGTAGAGCCAACAAAGGTCAAAGAAGTTGTAGCAAAAGTAGAGGAAGCAAAACCGGTTGAGGTTGTAAAAAAGGAAGAGCCTAAAAAAGTAGTTGAGGTTATAAAGAAAGAAGAACCAAAAAAGGTGAATGAAGTTGTAGCAAAAGTAGAGGAGTTAAAACCCGTTGAGGTTGTAAAAACAGAAGAGCCAAAAAAAGAAGTTGAAGCTACAACACCAGTAAATAATGCTAATACAGAGGTGGTTAGTGATACGAAAAGCAAAGCCCCATTACCGAATGGAAAGCCACGTAAAGCAAAAGATCCAAAAGCGTGTCGTACGGCATGTTATGGAAATGGAGATAATGATTTAAATGATTTTTTAAGAGAGAACGTAGCGATTACAAAAAAAATGAAAAGGGATGACGTGGATTTAAAATTACAATTGAATGTAGATGGCACCATTAAAAAAATAGTTGCTGTTGGCGATAACGACGAGTTAAATAAATTAGTTGAAGTTGCTGTTAAAGATATGATTTGGAATGCTTCGGTAAGATCTGGTTTAACAATTAAATCCGAGGTAAAAATGACTTTAAAATACGATAAAAAAACAAAAAGTTTAAAAGCAGAAGAACTAATAGTGAACCCTCGTTTAGGGCCAAAATGTATGACTTGCACAAGTGACGATGAATTGTTTACTAAATAATTGTTTTTAAGAAATTGAAAAATTTGTCATGCAATGTGTTGAAGTTTGCAGAAATTTAAAATACTAATCATGATGGATTTTTTACATAACTTAAAATCAAGAAACGAAACCCTGTTTTATTACGGAATTATTTGTCTATTGTTTTCAATTACTTGTTTAGTATTAGTAAAGTTTTCTCATACTCAAGTGTATAATGTAAACGCCTGGTATAAACCATTTAAGTTTGCTTTTTCAACATTTTTATTTGCTTGGGCGATGGCTTGGTATTGTTTTTATTTACCCGACTTTAATATTCGATTTTTTAATTGGACAGTTATTATTTTATTGGGATTTGAAATTATATATATTGCTTTACAAGCCGGCAAAGGTCAATTATCACATTATAATGTAAGCACACCGGTTTATTCTGCGTTGTATGGATTAATGGCATTAGCGGCTACTTTGGTTACGGTTTATACTGCTTATGTTGGGTTTCTTTTTTTTACCAATGAATTTCCTACACTACCAAATTATTATGTTTGGTCAATTCGTTTAGGCATTTTAATTTTTGTCATTTTTTCTTTTGAAGGTTTTGTGATGGGTTCTCGTTTGTCTCATACAATTGGAGGTGCTGATGGCGGCGCAGGGATACCGTTTTTAAATTGGAGCACAAAATTTGGTGACCCGAGAATAGCTCATTTTATTGGCATGCATGCTTTACAAGTTTTACCGCTTCTTTCATTTTATGTTTTTAAAAATACGAAAGTAACAGTCTTTGTTTCATTTTTGTATGGCATGTTGGCTGTTGTTACTTTGGTTCAGGCTTTACAAGGCAAACCTTTATTTAAGCATCGCCAAGACCGCAAGGAAACACTAAAATAAAACGCCTTCATTTTTTATTAAATGATAAGCTAGAATGTTAATTGCTGGGTTTTTTGTTGAAAAACAGAACTACTGTTGTTCATTTTCTTAATTATATTTGATCAATGGCATTACTTGAAAAAGAAACAGAAAAATTATTTTATCCGATTGGCGAAGTCGCTGATATGTTTGATGTAAATACTTCGTTGATTCGTTTTTGGGAAAAAGAATTTGACATCATTACGCCTTCAAAAAATAAAAAAGGAAATCGCCTTTTTACAAAAAAAGACATAGAAAACTTCAAGTTGATATTTCATTTTGTAAAAGAAAAAGGTTACACACTTCAAGGAGCTAAAGATAAACTCAAAGGTGGATTAAAAGAAAGCGATCAAAAAAATGCTGAAGTTGTTGCTAAGTTGAAGCAAATCAAACAAGAGTTGCTTCAGTTGAAAAACAAGCTGTAATTAAAAGTCAATTTTTTGTGTTGTTGTCACCTTGAACTCAATTCAATCTATTTGTAATAGTAAAGTTTTATAACCGTGATGCTGAATCAAGTTCAGCATGACACCTATGTTTTATGAACTTCTCTTTCAAAAAAATTAATTAGACTATTCTCAATACGGCCTTGGTATAACTCAAATTTCTGATTAAATTTATGCCTATGAACTTAAATCGAAAACAAGCACCTGCATTTAAAACAATTGATAAAATTGATATTACAAGAGCGAAGCAGGACGTATTAGATAATGGCATTAAGGTATATACACTCAATAGTGGCTCGCAAGAACTAACTAAAATTGAATTTATTTTTAAAGCGGGCATGTATTACCAAAAACAGCCCTTGGTTGCTTCGGCAGCGAATAATCTTTTAGAAACCGGAACTAAAAATTATACAGCGAATCAAATCTCTGATAACATTGATTTTTTTGGATCTTTTTTTGAATGTGCCGTTGATCAAGATTATGCAACGTTAGCTTTATTTAGTCTCAATAAGTACGTTGATAAAAGTTTACACTATGTTGAGGAAATTATTAAACATCCTACTTTCCCAAAAGATGAGTTTGATATTTATATGTCAAACAAACAGCAAAAGCATTTAGTAAATTCAGAAAAAGTAAATGTGTTAGCGAGAAGACGTTATACAGAATTAATGTTTGGCGAAAAACATCCGTATGGTGTTTCGGTTAAAACAGAAGACTTTGATAACATTACATTAGAAACAGTCATTCAGTTTTATAAAGAGCACTATCACTCTGGAAACTGCACAATTATTGCATCTGGGAAACTCGATGATAATTTAATTGAGACTTTAAATCGTTATTTTGGAAAAACAACTTGGGGAACCGTTTGCGATATAAGTAAGCCAGAAGTTCACATCAACGCAACACAGGTACAAAAACATTTTATTGAAAGACCCGACGCCATACAGTCAGCAATTCGAGTTGGCCGTCTCTTATTTAATAAAACACATCCTGATTATTTTAAGTTCCAAGTTTTAAATACCATTTTAGGCGGTTATTTTGGTTCGCGTTTAATGGCTAATATTCGTGAAGATAAAGGGTATACGTATGGCATTGGTTCTGGATTATCGTCTTTAGTTAATGCTGGGTATTTTTTTATTTCTACCGAAGTTGGCGCTGATGTAACTAACCAAACACTGACTGAAATTTATAAAGAACTACATACGTTACGCACTGAACTTGTGGATGAGGAAGAGCTCGAAACCGTTAGAAATTATGTGCTAGGACAATTTTTAAGAAGTGTTGACGGACCTTATGCATTAGCGGATAAGTTTAAAGCTATTTGGGAATTTGATTTAGATTACAGCTATTTTGAAACGTATTTTAATGCAGTTAAAACCATCACGCCTCAAGACATTAAGGATTTAGCAAATAAGTATTTTCAAGAAAAAGATTTAATTGAATTAGTTGTAGGAAAGAAATAAAAGAGAATGGCAAAAGTGTTTATCATAGGTCCTGCATTTCCATTACGTGGTGGCTTAGCAAGCTTCGATGAATTGTTTTGCGAGGCTCTGAATAAAGAAGGACATCAGTGCGAAATCATTTCGTATAGTTTGCAATACCCTAATTTTTTATTTCCAGGTAGCACGCAATATCATGTTAACGGAACTGCTCCAAAAAACATCACGATTCATACTCTTATTAATTCTGTTAATCCACTATCGTGGTTTAAAACGGCTTCGTTTATAAAAAAACAAAAACCTGATTTTATTATTTTTAGATTTTGGATTCCTTTTATGGGCCCGGCATTGGGAACGATTGCGCGTTTAGTAAAAAAACAAAATATCAAAGTGCTCGCTATTACTGATAATGTGATTCCGCACGAAAAGCGTTTAGGTGATAAACAATTAGCGTCTTATTTTATCAAAGGTTGTGATGCTTTTGTTACGATGAGTAAAGCAGTGATGAACGATTTGGAAAAATTCACCAACACATCACATAAAAAATATTTATTACACCCACTTTATACAGCTTTTGGTGAAAAAATTCCGAAACAAGAAGCGCGATTAAAATTACATTTAAAACAAGACGATCGCGTTATTTTGTTTTTTGGTTTAATACGAAAATACAAAGGCTTAGATTTATTAATAGAAGCATTTTCACTGCTGAAAGCAAACCCACATAATAAATTACTTATAGCCGGTGAGTTTTATGAAGATAAACAACCGTACCTCGATTTAATTTCAAAATACAAATTGGAGGAACAGATTATGTTATTAAATCAATTTATTCCGAACGACGATGTGAAGTATTATTTTTCGGCTGCTGACATTGTTGCTTTGCCATATCGCTCGGCTACGCAAAGTGGTGTTACGCAAGTGTCATTTCATTTTGAAGTGCCTACATTGGTTACTAACGTTGGCGGCTTAGGCGAAATTATTCCGCACAATGTGGCGGGTTATGTGGTTGAACCAAATCCTCAAGCCATTGCAACGAGTTTAGAAGATTATTTTGAGAATAATAAAGAACAGTCTTTTACTGAAGGTATGAAACAAGAAAAACAAAAATATGAATGGTCTATTTTTGTCAATGAAATCATAGCATTATATAACGGATTAAAAAAGTAAATATGAAATTAGATATATTAGCAATAGGTGTTCATCCTGACGACGTAGAATTATCATGTGCAGGAACTATTTTAAAGCATATTGAACTTGGAAAAACAGTTGGCATATTAGACCTTACACTGGGCGAACTTGGTACGCGTGGAAACGCAACAATCAGAACACAAGAGGCCATGCGTGCAGCCAGTATTTTAGGTGTTTCGGTGCGCGAACAATTAAACATGGCAGATGGTTTTTTTGAAAACAACGAAACAAATCAGCGATTGATTATTGAAGTCATCAGAAAATATCAGCCCGAACTTATTTTATGTAATGCCATCAGTGATAGACATCCCGATCATGGCAGAGCCGCTAAATTAACGGCTGATGCGTGTTTTTACAGTGGCTTGCTAAAAGTAGAAACCAAAGAAAACAATACCTTACAAAAACCTTGGCGACCAAAAGCCGTATATCATTACATACAAGACAATTTCATTGAACCTGATTTTGTTATTGATGTTACCACTTATAACGATAAAAAAATGGAATCAATTATGGCGTATTCGTCTCAGTTTTTTGATCCAAATTCTAAAGAACCACAAACACCTATCTCGAGTAAAAACTTTATAGATTACATCAACGCAAAAGCCAGATTATTTGGTAGGTCTATCAATGTTGATTTTGCTGAAGGATTCACGGTAAACCGTTATATGGGCGTGAATAATTTATTTGATTTAGTTTAAATATTCTCCTTACACAATTCTACTTTTTTTAAAATAGCCTGAGTTACTAATTCCTTTTCTGTTTTCTTTAAATCGTCTGCACTTATTATTTCAGCTTGTTCGTCTAGTGCTTTTACACCAACTAAAAATAATTCTTCACACTGTGTTTGTGTGCTTGCATGTGTTATGGCAATTTCCGCAATCCATTTGTAAGGTGCAGGAATGCCTTTTAAATTAAATTTTGGTTTTATCTTAACTTGTTTCTTTTTTTCTATTCTCATGTTTTAGTTTTTAAATCACTGTACTTTATCCAATTTTACTCCACGAACTTTTACTTTGTGCTTGCGCTGCTAACTGTCGCACTAATAATTGATTTTCGGGTAGAGCTAACTGTTCATCTTCATTTAAAATAGCTTGTGCTGTAGAGCGTGCTAATTGTAGTATTTGTCCGTCGTGCACTAAATCTGCAATTTTAAAATCGAGTACCCCACTTTGTTGTGTACCATCTAAATCGCCTGGCCCACGCAATCTTAAATCTACTTCACTAATTTCAAATCCATCATTTGATCTTACCATCGTTTCCATGCGGAGTTTGCTATCAGCGCCTAATTTGTAAGATGTCATTAACACGCAATACGATTGATCGGCTCCTCTACCAACTCGTCCACGCAATTGATGGAGTTGTGCTAAACCAAATCGTTCGGCACTTTCAATAACCATCACACTTGCATTCGGAATATTTACACCCACTTCAATCACCGTTGTAGCAACCATGATTTGCGTTTGTTTATTAATAAACCGTTGCATTTCAAATTCTTTTTCTTGTGGTTTGAGTTTGCCATGAACAATACTAATTTGGTATTGAGGTGGTTTAAAATCATCTACCAAGCAATCGTAACCATGTTGTAAATTTTGAAAATCAAGTTTTTCACTTTCTTGTATTAATGGATATACCACATAAACTTGTCGGCCAAGTGCAATTTGTTCTTTCATGAAACCAATTAAACGCAAACGCTGGCTTTCCATAAAGTGCATGGTGGTAATTGGTTTTCTACCTGGCGGCAATTCATCAATTATAGAGGTGTCTAAATCACCGTAAAGTGTCATGGCCAAGGTGCGTGGAATGGGCGTTGCAGTCATAATTAAAACGTGTGGAGGCTGCACATTTTTTTTATGCATCTTTCCACGTTGCGCCACACCAAACCGATGTTGTTCATCAATCACAACCAAACCTAAATTTTTAAAAACAACCGTATCTTCAATAAGGGCATGTGTGCCAATCAAAATATGAATTTCTCCCGTTTCTAAGGATTGATGTAGTACCCGTCTTTCTTTTGTTTTAGAAGAACCTGTGAGTAATGAAACATGTAAGTGTAATGGTTTTACTAATTCTGATATGGTTTCAAAATGTTGTTTTGCTAATATTTCTGTAGGCGCCATTAAACAA
Organism: Bacteroidia bacterium; assembly: GCA_044340865.1. GTDB lineage: Bacteria > Bacteroidota > Bacteroidia > B-17B0 > Aurantibacillaceae > UBA4416. The sequence continues at coordinate 21,418 of JBIISW010000004.1, forward strand.
GCTTGAAATCCATTATCGATGGCTAACAACATGCTTAATAAAGCTACTAACGTTTTCCCACTTCCCACATCGCCTTGCACTAATCGGCTCATTTGCTTACCCGAACCCATGTCAACGCGTATTTCTTTAACCACTCTTTTTTGTGCATTGGTTAACTCAAAGGGAAGATGGTTTTTGTAAAAGGAATTAAATACATCGCCAACTTTATTAAACACAAAACCTCTGATGGCTTCGTGCCTAAGCGTATTTGAGCGAAGTAATTTTAATTGGTTATAAAACAACTCTTCAAATTTTAAACGATAGGTTGCTTTTTCTAAAAGTTCTTTTGAATCCGGAAAATGAATTTGTTTTAAAGCGTGGTATTTAGAAATAAAATTAAAGTCAGAAATAATACTTGGCGTGAGTGTTTCAGGAATGATGTGTTCGTTGAGTTGCTGACTTAAAACCCTCTGTGCTTTTCTAATTCCGTCGCTATCTAAACTTTTGTTTTTTAATTTTTCGGTACTATGATATACAGCTTGAAAAGCCGATTGTTGTTTTATAATTTCCTCAGAAACTATTTCAATATCGGGATGAGATATATTAAACTTGTAATTAAACTGTGTTGCTTTTCCGTATACAATATATTCTGTTTGAAGTTTTAATTTTTCTGACATCCATTTATGTCCTTGAAACCAAACTAATTCAATAACGCCTGTTCTATCTCTAAATTTGACAACTAAACGTTTGCTACGTTTATCGCCAACGGTTTCCATACTTTCAATAAATCCTTTCAGTTGGTATGAGGCGCCTTCTTCATTCACTTCGTTGATGTTATAAAACTTTGTTTTATCAACGTATCGAAATGGATAATGCGTCATTAAATCTTTATACGAAAATATATGCAGTTCTTTTTGTAAACCCTCGGCACGTAAAGGACCTATACCTTTGAGGTATCCAATGGGAGTGTCTAGAAAAGAATGTAATTGACTCATTTACTACAAAAATACTATTTGATTTTTGTTAATACAATTCCAATGTATGTATGCTAACATATAAGAATCTAGTTTATTTTTATGCTGTGAAATACCTCTACATATTTTATTTAATCTTTAGTGCTTCGGTAACTCATGCTCAATTTTTAGATTCTATAAAATCGGCTACTAAAAAAAAGCCAAGTATAGATATTCGTTTAGAATCTCGGCATTCTTTTTTGAGAAATGAGTTGGTAAAGGTAAGTGGTGTACGATTAGGCTTAGTATTTCAAAAAAAATTAAAAGCAGGAATAGGCTATAGTTGGTTAGATTCTGGCGTAAGTGATAAATTGGAAATCACAAATTCATTGGGCAATAAAGAAATCGTTAGTAATTATCTAAAGTTTGGCTATGTTGCGTTTTATACCGATTTTGTTTTTCATAAAACAAAGCATTGGCAGCTCAGTGTGCCTTTGCAGTTAGGCACAGGGCTTGCTTGGTTTGAGCATTTAGATAATAAAACTAAAGTTCAGTCCGAAAAACATTTTCTGTTGCTATACGAACCTGGAATTTCCGTGCAATTTAAATTGACTCAATGGTTTGGTCTTGGCTCAGACATAGGATATCGTTTTACCTTGAAAAACACCGATAAAATTGGTGAAAAACTAAATTCTCCAACCTATGCATTTAAACTCTTACTCTGGTTTGACCAACTTTTTTACGTGATAATGCCTCAGCATAATCTCACAAAAAGATTTGGCCCAGCTGAATGGTAGATTTTAGAATTGAAAATAAATGAAGGGTTGCATTTCGCCACTCATGAGCTGATAAATACAGATAATGTATACTACAGACAAGAGACCCATTATAGGCAAGGGAAGTTCTGCAAATCGTGTCCGATAGTTTTCTTTGATTCGCTCTGGAATCCAATGAATAAGATATCCTATAAGAATGACTAAAAATACAACCCAATAGCCTTTTATAACATCAATTATGAGATTTCCTCCAAAATGATTTGCCAATCTGTCAAATAGTGTACTAACGGTTTCCAAACTATTACTTCTGAAAAATACTCGTGTGAAACTAATAAAAGTTAATGTTACCATTACTAAAATTCCTTTTACGAGGAAAGATTGTGTGTTTTTAAACGGGGAATAGCGCTGCCATAGCTTATGTACAATTAAACCTAAGCCATTTAATCCTCCCCAGATGATAAATAGCCACGAACTGCCATGCCAAAAACCACCAAGTAACATCGTTACTAATAAATTAATGTTCGTGTTGATGCTTTGTTTGATTTTTGGAACTGAGAGAGCAAGAATAACTAGTAATAACGCTGTAAAGAGAAGAACATACAACAGCCATATCTTTCCAGTCAGTAAAACGAGTACAAATGATAAAAATGTTATGCATAGATAGGATCCAATGCTTCCTTTTTTATTTCCGCCGAGTGGGATGTATAAATAATCTTTGAGCCAAGTTGAAAGAGAGATATGCCAGCGTTTCCAAAACTCACTCACGTCTTGTGCTTTGTAAGGTGATTTGAAGTTTGTTTTTAGTCTGTAACCTAAGAGTAAGGCAATGCCAATAGCTATATCTGTATACCCACTAAAATCTGCGTAAATCTGCAGTGAGTACCCAAAAATACCAAAGACGGTTTCTATACCTGAATAATAAGTAGGGTTGTCAAAAATTCTATCAATAAAATTAATAGCAATATAATCGGCCATCATTTTTTTGGCAAGACCGTTTAATATCCAAAAAATAGCTAAACCAAATTCTTTCCTTTTTAAATTATAGGGCTCGTAAATTTGGTATAAAAATTCATTTGCTTTGACAATTGGCCCCGCTACAAGATGAGGGAAGAAGCAAACAAAAAATCCGTAATCAAAAATAGAGTTTACAGGAGTTACTTTTCTCCGATACATATCGATTGTGTAAGAAATGGATTGAAATGTAAAAAATGAAACGCCTACAGGTAAAATTAATTTATCCACAGGGTCTTTTGTTCCTAGGTAAGTATTACTAAACTGAGAAAAGTAGTTGAAAAAAGTCATGTCGGTTCCCGCTAGTTGATTGATGCTCTCTGTAAAAAAGTAGGCATACTTGAAATAACAGAGTAGGGTTAGATTTAAAATGAGACTTAAGCTGAGGTATATTTTTTTTCGGGCATCTGAGTTACTTTTATAAATTAGTTTCCCCCAATTGTAATCACTACAAATGGTAAAAATCATGAGTAGTAAGAAAACACCACTCGTTTTGTAGTAAAAGAAAAAACTGATGAGTAGTAAATAAAAGGTACGCCATGTGTTTTTTTTGTAGACTAACGTATAGAGTGCTAGTACAATACCAAAGAACCCCCAAAAATAAAGTTGGGTAAATAAAATGGGTTCTCCTTTCGTATAAAGAAGATAAGGTTTTAATAAGTCAATAATTGAATTTAGCATAATTCATACAATCAATAACGCGTTTATTTTATTTTCGTATTATATTGGTAACTTTTGTAAATAGCATCGAACATGAGGTTTGCTAGAAGTGTGTATCCTTTTCCATTGAAGTGAACTTTATCTTTGGCTGCAATCCCCGCTTTATACCACTTACTGATAGATTTATAACCACCCATCACTTCGTATAAATCATATACAGCGGCATGATGCTTCTCCATGAGTTCGAACATAGCTTCTTGTGCTTTTATGGGTCTTTTATTAGATGCTTTCCTTGTCATGTAATTATCTGTTACTGTTGTAAATAAAAATACACAGTTGGGAGATGCCAATTTTACTAATGTGATTAGGCTATCATAATTAGCGATGAATTGTTGTTTCGAAAAATTTGGCGCATGTGTATCGTTGACTCCCAACGAAAAAATAACTAAATCTGGAGGTAAACCTGATAGCTCATTGACAAATTCTTGACATTTTAGATAGGATGATGTGCTCGCTCCATTTACTCCAATGGAGGCATAGTAAAATCCTGGATTTGAATTTTCGATACTAAATCCACGTAACATAAAATCACGAATCAACGTATCTTTTTTGATCAGTTTAAAGTTTATAGAATCTATATATGATTCGAATATAAATTCGGTATAGCTTTTTGCTTTGAAATCTTTACGTGTGAAATATAAACCTTCTTGATTTATTATTGAAAATTCAAAGCTTGGGTTAAAGTTATGGTAAACCCTCAACGAGTTAAATGTTTGGTGGTGGTTGTTTGGCAGTAATTTAAAACCAAAGGTGTTTTCTGCATCGTTTGTAATTCCAGCCATTCCAGCCATTCCGAGGTTATCACACATTTCTTTCGCCAAGGCATTTCGTTTCCGAATCCATTGCCCAGTTGTAAATGATTTGAAAAACGAAGGACTATTTGTTTTAACTATTTTGAAAGGAAAAATGAACGTGCCGCCACCTTTAAAATTCCCAATGTTTTGAAAGCCATTCATTAAAACTTCTGTCCAAAAGCCTGCTTGTATATGAGATCCTCCAAAATGAACAATGCTTACTTTGTTCCGCGCACCTGTTTTCAGTTCATCTATTTTTTTATAAAAATCGAGAAATTGTGAACTGTCTTTACTAAGATGAAGGACACTTGCTTGTTGATTTATGAATGGATAGGGTTGCCCATTAACAGAATGATTTGTTAGCAGCAGTATTGTTAAGTAGCTTGAAAATAGAAATTTAAGTGATCGATTAGTTTTAATCATGTATTTAATGTGTCTTATTAAGTTGGATGTAATTGGAGTAATCATTAATAAGCGAGCTGTATAATAACACTGCTATTTTTCTGGCTCCACCTGCACTAAAATGAATATAATCTTTAGCGCCAATGCCTGCTTCAACCCAGCTCACCATACTATTTTTGCCCCCCATGCAATTGTATAAATCAAAGAATGCGCAATCGGTTTCAAACGCCGTTTTTTGTACGGCATCGCGTAAATCTTCTAATTGAGGATGTGTTTCATAAACGGTACCATTTTTTACACTCATGTCTGCTGGCCCGATAATTAATAGTGAGGCGTGAGGCGCTATTTTTTTAATGGTTAAGATTTGTGCTTTCAGGTATTTTCCATATTGTACAGCTTGTTCAGTAGTTGTGATATATGGCAATGTATTTCCTCCAAATTGAAGAATGATAAGTTTCGTGTTGAGGTATTCATAAAATTGTTGAAGTTGATTCAAATTTATTTGATTAAAGAAAGTTCCCGAACTTCCTCTTAATCCAATATTATCAATCATAATTCCTTTGTCTCCTTCTAAAGAAATACCATAAAAATCAGGACTATCTTTGCCTTGGAATTTAAATTCGTGTAAAGATGCTTTTTGATTTAATTGATATTGTTTGACATTAAAATAACCTCCAGCCGATAAGGAATCGGTATTATTTAATACGCCATTTTCATAAAATTCAACCTGCGTTTTTGTTTTAGCACCACCATAAAATAATCTAATGGTATGATAGGCTGCTGCTTGAACACCGCCGTTTTTACTTGTTGTCATTTTTACCCAAGCTGATATATGATGTGTTGTATCTTGCACTTCATTGTAATTTGAGAAGCGCGTGATATGAGCTAAAACACCATAGTTAGAATGTTTCACACGTTTGTCTTTTCCTATAAAAACGGGATATCTATCCCAGTTTTCGCTCCACGATAATTTATTAATAACACTTGGTGCAACGGGCATAAATGAGATGAGTCCTGGGCCAGCACCGCCAAATTGCCCTTGTAGTTTCATGCGTAAATAATCAGTTATTCTATCACCTTCAATTTGAGAGTCACCATAGTGTAGCACACGAATACTGTTTGTTTCGTTGGTTATATTTTGTAATGCATCAAAAAAATGGCTTAATGATTGTCGTGAGTCGTCTTTGTATTGGATGCTTGTATTTAATTGAACGAAGTTATTTTTAACAGTAAGCGAGATTGTGTCTTTATTTGTTTTAGCAGAGTGTTCGGCGCTATCTGCCAATGCGATGATGTTAGAAATATCTTTTTTTTGCGTTGGTTGAGATAAAAACAAAGAATGGAAGCTAGGGTATTTGATAGTTAAGCGCTCAGTAATAGTTAAACCATTATCTGGTGTGACTAAAGAAATAGCAATAAGTATTAAACTTATTGCCGCGATAAATCCTAATGTATGAATCGGCTTGTGCATAGTGTAAATAATCACCTACAAGGTGCGCAATTCTTTATGCTGAAATGGATAAGAAGTAAATTAGTTTTTCACAATAGTGATGTAAATAACCTTGAGCTTTCAGAGAACGATTTAGGGCTAAAATTTTCCAAAAAACGGTTGATTCTTTCTTAAAATTCAGTATTTTTACAACCCTTATTAAATTTTAAAATTATTTAAAAATGAATATATCTAAAAAAGACATTAATGCGTTAAATGCAGAGTTAAGTATTACTTTATCGCCAGCTGATTACGAAACGAAAGTTGAGAATGCGATTAAAAAAGTTCAGAAACAAGCAACATTACCTGGCTTTAGAGCTGGAAAGGTTCCTGTTGGTTTAATAAAAAAACAATACGGGAAAGGAATATTAGTTGAAGAAGTTAATAAAGTATTGAACTCTAGCCTTCAATCATATATTTTAGAAAATAACATCGAAATTCTTGGTAATCCTATGCCAAAGGAAGACAATGTCATTGATTTTGAAAATCAAAAAGAATGGACTTTTAATTATGAAGTTGGATTAAGCCCTCAATTTGAATTGGCACTTGATAAATCTCATACATTTGAATACAATACGGTTAAAATCGACGATGAGCTTGTAGACAAGTATTTAAAGGATGTTAAACGTAATTACGGAAAGCCTTCGAATCCAGAAGTTGCAACTGAAGTTGACGTTCTTTACATCGACATTGTTGAATTAGATTCAGACAATAATATTGTGGCAGGTGGAATTTTTAAATCAACAAGCATCGGCATTGATAGATTAAAAAATGAGGCAGCGAAAGCTAAATTAGTTGGCGCAACTAAGGAGTCAAAAATTATTATTAATGCAAATGAATTGTACGACTCTGCTGTTGACAAATCTATTTCTTTAGGCATTGATAAAGAAATGGCAGAAATGTTTAATTCTAATTTACAGTTAACGGTTCGCAATATCGCGCGCATGGAAGATGCTGAATTAAACCAAGAATTATTCGATCGTTTGTATGGTGCTGGTGTTATCAATTCAGAAGCTGAATTCAGAGATAAAATTAAAGCAGAATTAGCAATCATGTTTACTCAAGATACAGATCGTAAATTTGTGGAAGGCGTAGAAAAAACATTGGTTCAAAAATTAAACATTGCACTTCCAGATGATTTCTTAAAGCGTTGGTTAATGGCTGTTAATGAAAAACCCCTAACAAAAGAACAATTAGAAGCTGAGTATCCAGCTTATGCTACATCGATGAAGTGGAAATTAATTGAGAATAAAATCATTAAAGGAAATAATATTACAGTTGGCATTGATGAAGCGAAAGCAGAGGCTGGAAATTTTGTTCGCAGTCAGTATGCTCGTTACGGCCAAACTCCTGACGAAGCAGAAGTTGCAAAAATTGCAGATTCTATTTTAGCAAAGCAAGAAGAAGCTCAAAAAATATTTGAAGGAATTTATAGTAGAAAAGTATTAGACGTCTTGAAAACGAATTGTAGCTTAAACACGAAGGAAATAAGCTATAATGATTTTTTCGGAATATCAAATTAAGAAAGAATGATTCAAATCAATCCTCCTTATTTTAAAATAGGGAGGATTTTTTTTACCAAAAAATGAAGGAATCGTTATATTTTTAATTCAAACAAAACATATTTCTTAATATTAGCTTAACTTTAAACTTAACAATTACCTTTACTTTTGTTAATATTTATAAACTCTAAATTATGAATTCAGAGAACAGCGTTGTAAAAATACTCTTGGTAGATGATGAGCAAGATATTTTAGATTTTTTAAGTTATAATTTAAATAAAGAAGGATACCAAGTATTTACAGCTTTAAATGGAAGAGACGCTTTAAAAATTGCAAAAAAAGAAGTCCCACATTTAATTGTTTTAGACGTGATGATGCCTGATATGGACGGCATTGACACATGTAGAGAAATCAGATTAATTCCAAGCTTAAAAGACGTTATGATTACTTTTTTAAGTGCGAGAAATGAAGATTATTCTCAGATCGCTGGATTTGAAGTTGGCGCAGACGATTACATTACAAAACCAATTAAGCCTCGAGTATTTACAAGTAGAATAAAAGCTTTACTACGACGATTTGCTCCTAATCAGAAGAAGGACGAACAAGTTAGTTTAGGAGATATTAGAATTGATAAGGAGAAACACGCCGTATATAAAGGAGAAATTGAGATTACCTTTCCGAAGAAGGAGTTTAAATTATTAGTATTATTAGCTAGCAAGCCAGGCAAAGTATTTACAAGAGAATATATTTTAGAGCAAGTTTGGGGTGATGAAGTGGTTGTAGGTGATAGAACAATTGATGTTCATATTAGAAAATTGCGAGAAAAACTAGGCGATAATTACATTAAAACCATTAAAGGTATTGGTTACAAGTTTGAATTTTAATCAACAGAAATATAATCCTTACTAAAGTAAACACCTCTCATTTCTTTTTCTAGCTGTAGCACAATATCGTTTGCTAAACTACTTGCTCCAAATCTAAAATAGGTATTAGTTAGCCAAGCATTACCAAGTGTTTCGTGTAACATCACTAAATATTGAATAGCACTTTTGGCGCTACTAATTCCTCCAGCTGGCTTCATACCAACCATTACACCAGTTTTATGATAATAATCTTTAATAGCATCTAGCATCACTAATGTTACAGGCATGGTTGCCGCAACACCAATTTTTCCAGTAGATGTTTTTATAAAGTCGGCACCTGCATGCATGGCCAAATCACTGATTTTTCTGACGTTATCAAGTGTAGAAATTTCGCCTGTTTCAAAAATTACTTTTAAACGAGCATGGTGTTTTTTACAAAGGTCTTTGATGCTTGCAATTTCATCAAAAACAAAAGTATAGTTGCCACTTAAAAACTCACCACGACTAATAACCATATCAATTTCGTCTGCGCCATGGTCAAGCGCAAATTGTGTGTCTAATAATTTTACTTGTCGTGTAGAATTTCCACTTGGAAATGCAGTGGATACTGAAGCGACTTTTACACCGCTATTTTTTAAGGCATCTTTAGCTATTTTTACAAAGGTTGGATAAACGCATACCGCTGCAGTTGTTGGTAAGTTTGGCAATGCATCATGCGGATGAATTGCTTTATAGCACATTTGTTTTACTTTTCCATCAGTGTCTTTTCCTTCTAGCGTTGTTAAATCAATCATACTTAACGCTAATTTTAATGCCTGAACTTTACTTTCTTTTTTAATGCTGCGGGTATTAAATCGAGCCACGCGTTCTTCAATTCCAACTTGATCAATGGCTATCGGATTTTGTATATTGTAAATCATAGACTTATTGGATTAAAACGTGTAATACTCTCAAATATAAAATAAATTATTGTATTTTTATATCTTAATAGAACATAAATGGAGAAGTTTAACGTCTATTTTTTATAACTTATTTTTCATGTTTTCATTTTGCGATTCGATTACCAAAAAAAATGCATTTCGGCCCTATAAAAAATTATTTGGTAATTATTCTTTTTCTTGTTTTGATGACGTTCAAAACATTCCTTTTGATGATTGGAATAAAGCTATAAAAGATCATAATCCTTTTTTGAGTTTTCAGTATTTAAGCTTGATTCATAAACAAAAAACGGAATCATTTAGATTTAGGTATGTTATTGTTTATAATCGATTAAAGCCTATTGGAGTTGTTTATTTTCAAATAAATGATTTCTCAGCAGCCTTATTTGGCGAAATAATGTCTAATCAGATTTCAGACTTACAGGAAAGAAAAACATCCATCTTCCAAAAATACATTAAACACAGTCAAAACGAAACCGTCATGCGTTTAGTAACTTGTGGGAATAATTTTATCAGTGGCGAACATGGATTTTATTTAGACATAAATAGTAAAAAAACAACGTTCAAAATTATTGAAGAAATAATTAATTGTGTATCACGTGCCGAAAAATTAAGAGGTAAAATATCGGCTGTTCTTGTTAAGGATTTTTACGAAGAAGGTTTTGGTGATAAGGATTGTTGGTACTGTACGAAGTTTAAGCACTTTAATGTGGAACCTAATATGATAATTGATTTATTATCAGGAGTATCAGATTTTACGGGGTATATACAATCTTTTTCCAAAAAATATCGAAATCGTGCCAAGGGAATTATGAAAGCAAGTTCCACACTTACTAAAAAGCGATTATCTGCCGAAGAGGTTTTAAAATACAATGACTCACTTTACGATTTATATGTTCAAGTATTTCATCAAGCTAAGTTTAAGTTAGTTCAGCTTTCAAAAACATATTTTAGTGATGTAATTAAGACCCATCCAAATCTATTTTATATTGATGCCTGGTTTTTAAATGATGTTATGGTATCGTTTGCAAGTGGCTTTAATTTAAAATATGAACTTGAAGCACACTACATAGGATTTGATTATAACTATAATAAAGAATTTGAATTATATCAAACGATCTTACATAGTTATATCGAAGAAGCTATTAGAATTAAAAAAACAAAAATCAATTTAGGAAGAACGGCTTCAGAAATAAAAACTACGGTTGGCGCTAAGCCCCATGAATTATTGTGTTATATTAAACCACAAAACGCAGTATCGAAATTAATATTGAATCCGTTTATGCAGTTTTTGCAGCCAACAGATTGGATTCAGAGAAATCCATTTAAAGAATAAAAAAAAGCGAAACATATGTTTCGCTTTTTGTATAGTTTGAAAAAAAGTAATTAGTGTTTAGATAAATAATCAGCCACTCCATTGTGATCTGCATTCATCCCTTCTTTTCCTTTACTCCAGTTTGCAGGACAAACTTCCCCATTTTCTTCATTAAATTGTAGAGCATCCACAACACGAATAGCTTCGTCAACGTTTCTTCCTAATGGTAAATCATTAATTAATTGGTGACGAACAATACCCGCTTTATCAATTAAAAACAATCCTCGGTATGCAATCATTGGACCTGTTGCGATTAAATCACCATTATCATCAACGTCATAATCACCAAATAATGTATCAAAGTTTAATGAAATAGTTTTTGTTGTATCTGCAACAATTGGATAAGTAATTCCTTTAATTCCACCCATTTTTTTCTCAACTTGCAACCAACCCCAGTGACTTTGCTCTGTATCAGTGCTACATGCAACAACGGCACAGCCTCTACTTTCAAAATCGGCTAATCTTTCCTGAAAAGCATGTAATTCTGTTGGACAAACAAATGTAAAATCTTTTGGATAAAAGAATAGTACAACGTGTTTTTTTCCAATGTATTGATCTAATGAGAAATTTTCAACGATTTCTCCTCCATTTAAAACTGCTGCTGCAGTAAATGCTGGTGCTTTTTTTCCTACTAATGCCATTTTATTTTTTATTTTAAGTGATTTATAATTTAACTGTGCAAAATTATCATTTACTTTGTTTAAACCATTTATTTTTTAAATTGTTTAACAAATAATTAATAAAAAAATTTAAATTCATTTTATTTAACTCATCTAAAACCATAATCACATGTCAACGACAATAGGACAAGCAGCACCAAATTTCACTTTATTCAACACTGAAAAAAAGGAAATCTCTTTAACTGATTATAAAGGAAAAAACCTCGTGATTTTATTTTTTCCTTTAGCATTTACAGGCGTTTGTACAGCAGAATTGTGCAGCATCAGAGATAATTATAATAGCTATACTACCTTAAATGCTGAAGTGATTGGCATTTCAGTAGATTCTTTATTTGCCTTGGAACAATTTAAAATAGCTCAAAATTATCATTTCGACTTATTGTCTGATTTTAATAAAACAGCTTCCAAAGATTACGATACGATGTACGATACATTTGCTTTTGGAATGCTTGGTGTATCAAAGCGATCTGCTTTTGTTATTGACAAAAACGGCATTTTACAATACAAAGAAGTATTGGATGATGCAGGGAAGCAACCAAATTTTGATGCTATAAAAACATGTTTAGCATCTATCTAATCTTACATGCTCAAATCGTATTTCGATAAGCAATTATTAGAAGCTGGGTGTGACGAAGCAGGCAGAGGCTGTTTAGCTGGCCCTGTTTATGCTAGTGCAGTTATTTTGCCAAAAATGTATAAGAACAAGTGGTTGGATGATAGTAAAAAATTATCCGATAAAGATCGGTATGAGCTACGTCCTGAAATTGAAGCAAAAGCAATGGCTTGGGCTATTGGTAGTGTAGACAATCTAGAAATTGATCGTATCAATATTTTGAAGGCTTCTTTTTTGGCCATGCACCGAGCGATAGATAAACTTAAGATAAAACCCGAATTATTGTTGATTGATGGGAATAGATTTACGCCTTATAAAAAAATTAATCATCAATGTATCATAAAAGGGGATTCAAAGTATTTGAATATTGCTGCTGCTAGTATTTTAGCAAAAACATACAGAGATGATTACATGAAAGAGCAAGCTGTTATTTACCCTCACTACAGTTGGGAACAAAACATGGCTTATCCAACAAAGAAACACCGTGAAGCAATAAGGACCTATGGAACAACGCCGTTGCATCGAATGACGTTTCAATTATTACCAAAGCAATTAGAGTTAGGTATTTAAAACTAAAATCCTTTGTTTAAATGGTATTAATCTTTCATCCACATAAATACGTTTCCGTTATTGCGATAGGTTTCAAAATCCTTTCCAAAGGTGATGGCTATAAAATCCATCAATGGTAGTAACCCGAAAATTCCACCTAATGTAGCTATATACACAACAGGTACATGTGGATGTGTGCCTAAATAAATACGATGTAGACCAACTATGCCAAATGGAAACGGAAAAGACAAAACGGCCGCCGTAATTCGTTTATTTAACCGTTGTTTTTTTTTGAATAACAAAAAAATGGGATTTGGTCTTTTCGAATCTATCGAAACTATTTCTTGAGATATAACGGTTTGCGAACTATCTAAATAAACAATGGACGCTCGAATAGTTTCTGACTTAGAAATTAGACAAAGTGCAATGAATATCGATAGAAGATAATAACGCATTAAAATGGCAGTTCTGTTTTTAATAACTTGATATCTGAAATTAATTTGACAACGGCAACACTATCCGTTCCATCATAGTAGCCACGAATTCTTTTATTTGCGTCGATGAGTACAAATAACTCACTGTGTAAAAATCCTTCTGCCGAACCATCATCTTCTAAAGCATTGACTAAGTAGCTAAAACGGGCCATATCATAGATTTCTTTTTTACTTCCTGTGAGTAAATGCCATTTATTTTTTTGAGCGCCAAATCGATCGCCGTATTTTTGTAAAACTTCAACGCTATCGTGCATTGGATTTACCGAATGAGATAATATTAAAACACCATTATCTTTTGAAAAAGCGTGTTGAACATTTACTAATTGTGAACTCATTTTTGGGCAAATGCTTTCGCAGGTAGCGAAGAAAAAATCAGCCACATAAATTTTACCTTTTACAGTTTCTTCCGTTACGTTTTCACGGAATTGATTCACAAATAAAAACGGACTTACGGAGTGATAGAGTGTATCTCCTTTTTTATCTACCGTTTTTTCACCAAATACTGGAAGTAGTTTCTCGTTTTTATGATCAGAACAAGCAAAAAGCGCTAGCGAGATAATAACGTATTTTATATAGTGAGTCATTATTTATTTTCTATTTTATTTTGATTAATTAAATTTTTCTTTTCATGTTTTAATCGAAGGTGCTGGTATTCTTCAATGAGTCTTTTTATTTCAGAAATATAACGTGCGTCGTAATACCCTCTTATATTTCGCTTAGTATCGATTAATACAAAAAAACTATAGTCTACATAAATGGGTTTTTCAATAAAGTAAGAATAATTTAAACTATCGAAAGAAGTTGTTGGCCAGTAATAATTTTTTACTGTTGGCGTTTTAGTTTGCAATAATTCAAATTCTCTAAAACAGTTCGTTGTATTTGTAACATCACATTCTGTAATAATAATAAACGGTATTTCTGATATCTTTTCTTTTTTAAACTGGATGTATTCGCTTAATCCGGCCATTCTATAATTATCATTTTTGTATTTTTGTTTAACAAAACTAACTGCAAAAAGTGGATAGTGAATTGTGTCTAAAGTAATAGCATTAAATTTTTGATCTAATGAAATTTCATTAAAGCCAGCGTTTACTTTGTAATAAATGGTGTCTTTTCCATCTAATGATTTTGGCCCATAATATGGTAATTTTTTAGAATTAATTGTGCTTAATTCTAAGAACAACCAAATACTAGTAGGAAGAAAAAGTATAGAAAATAGAAGTAGTTTTTTTTTCATAATTAAAAGTCTCTGCCAATCATGTTTAAGTCAATGTGTTTTTTTAAATGCTCAAACATTTTCTGTTTATGAGAAGGTCTCATACCAAACAATGGTAATGCGTCTTTCTCTAAATCGTTGTATGTTATGATCATCTTTTGATGATTTAATTCAATTGATTTTATGTCGAGGAAAAAATATTCTTTATTTAAAAAAAACGATTGTTTGATTTCAAATTTATCATCATACACAATTGTGTAAGGATTTAAAATTAACCAGAGTGTTTGAATAGTCAACACTAATCCAAAAATGGCCATAAAAATCCCCCAAGGATTTGGTTGTATAAGTATGGTGTAGCCAAAATAATCTGCTGCAATGGCTAAACATGCCATGACTAAAATGACGATTGTATTTCTTTCAAAATACACTTTTGGTTCTTCTATCGATTTGTTTTTCACAGCGCTAAGTTAAAAATTAAAGTTCTTTAACTTTTATTTATGCTAATTATTTTTTATTATTGTCTAACAACTAAATTGGATTGTAACGATTTACAAACCTTTCGTTATAATTAAAAACATAAGCCATGGTAATCTTCTTAAAAAACATATTCAAAAGGACGTTATTAGCGTTTGTTTTGTTTGCAAGCGTAAATCTGTTTGGTCAAAACGGGCTTACAATTACCGATAATCCAGTGGCAGCCATGTTAGATAGTTTGTCAAACCAAAAATTATTGGAAAAAGCGTTGGCGAAGCCAATTTATCCAAAACAAAATAAGTATAAATACGCCGAAGATAGTGTTCCTCGCTTTGAAGACTTTGTTTATGAAAGTCGTTTAGCTAAGTTGGATGCTAATTCTCCATTTGATTTGGTATACAATCCCCATGTAAAAGGATTTATTGAGTTATATGCGATGAGAAAGCGAACCTTAGTGAGTCGTATGATGGGCTTGTCGCAATTATACTACCCAATGTTTGAGGAAGTTTTCGATCGACATAATATTCCATTAGAATTAAAGCATTTGGCTGTTATTGAATCTGCATTAAACCCAAATGCACGCTCTAAATGTGGAGCTACAGGCTTATGGCAGTTTATGTACCCAACTGGTAAGATGTATGGCTTAACGGTCAATTCCTATATTGACGAGCGTTCTAATGTTTATAAGGCAACGGAAGCAGCAGCAGAATATTTAAAGAGTTTATACAGTATGTTTGGCGATTGGCAAATGGTATTAGCGGCTTACAATGCCGGACCTGGAACCATCAGCAAGGCTATTCGTAGAAGTGGTGGAAAGAAAACCTATTGGGAAATCAGACCTTTTTTACCAACAGAGACACAAGCGTATGTTCCAGCATTTATTGCAGCAAACTATGTGATGAATTATCCTGTGGAGCACAACATTTACGCTTCTATGCCCCGCAAAACCTATTTTGAAGTAGATACTGCGATTGTAAAAGAAAGTATGTCGTTTGAACAAATATCGGCGGCACTGGATGTGCCTGTAGAGGAAGTGATTTATTTTAATCCTCAATATCGAAAAAATGTGATTCCTGAAGGAGGAAATGCCTTAACGCTTCCAAAAGCAAAAATTGGGATGTTTTTGAGTAATGAGTTAGAAATTTATGCAGCTATTAAATCTCAAAAATTAGAAATTCAAGAAAGCGCAATTGCTGTAAAGGAAATACAAAAAACTCATACAGTAAAGAATGGAGAAAAAATAAGCGCCATTGCTCGTAAGTACGGTGTTACAGTAGCTGATTTGAAATCGTGGAATTACATTGGAAAGAAAGGACTACGTTCTGGAAAAAAACTAATTGTGTATGTGAAGCAACATGTACCAGTTGTAACACCTGTTAATAGCGATTCCAAATCAGATTCGCCAAAAGATGCTCCATCTAATTTAGCCTCTAAAACAGATACTTCCATCCATTCTGATGGTAAACAAAAATTAGCCGATAATTCAAGCAGCAATGCTAAGTACAAGTATCACAAAGTTGAAAAAGGTGAAACACTTTACAGACTTTCAAAAAAGTTTGGCATCAGTGTGAAAGAGTTATCCAAGATGAATGATTTAAATCAAAATGCTCAATTGCAAAGAGGACAGCGCGTTAAAGTGAAACAAATCCTTTAGCAAGTATTTATTACGAAGCAACTTATATGTTGTATTAAAAGCCTCTATTCAGAGGCTTTTTTTATCCATAAACGGTTGGACTAATTAAAAAAAATGAGGTTTTAAATTAACATTTAGAAAGAAATAAATAATGGACCAAATTATTGTTTTAAATAATGTTCCTTTTTTATCCAACCTGTTGCACTATACTTATTTCCGTTATTTCCATCAATATTAATTATTTTTACCCAGTCCTTTTTACAACTGCTAAACCAGTGGTCATTTAATTCATAACCCATAGATTTTTCTCCGGAGGATAGAGGTTTTTTTTCTTTGTGCAGATATTTTATAATCTTGGCATCCTTTGTAGGCTCAACGTAAATAGGGACACTATCTAAGTTATTAAATGAAATATTTACGCATAATAAACTAGAGATTTTTTTCACTTTCACAATTTTCTTTGAATTAGTGTCATTTACATATGGTAAAATAAACCAAAAAGACGCAGAATCTTTTATCATTTTATTATAACTCACTTTATTATCCCCCTTTGGTTTCATTTTGAAATAATCTTCATACCCATTATGTTTAAATACTGTTTCTAATTTTAAGTTATTTCCTATCAATTTAACAACGCAATCACATTTATTAGTTTGCGATAAAATAGTAAGAGTGTATAAAAAAAAAGAAAGTAGTAGGACGTTTTTCATAATTTGTGATGTTATACTGTTTATAGTAATCTAACTTAAAGGCAACGGATTTGTTTTCTATTTATTGAAAAGCTGGTTCAATAAAACTGGATTTTACAAAATGGGTTTTTAATGAGTTACTGTTAGAAATAAAAAAGGTAAATTCGTTATTAAATGTTTTAAAGTTAGCAATATTACTTAAATTAATTATTAGTCGAATAAAATAAATAATTAAAAGATATAATATAATAATTAATCTATTACTAATTTTTATTTTAAAGTTGGATAATAAGCATCTACGAAATGCTCTAACGAAAACTGATTATTGTTTTGAATGATGGAAATAATATCGAATCGTGTTTCAAGATGGATATTATGTTCTTCGATATAAGCGTTTGTTGCTTTGATGGTATTTTTCTGTTTTTTTAAGGAAACAAAATCTTCAGGCGCACCAAAGGCATCCGATGAACGCAGCTTTACTTCAACCACTACTAAGGTAGTATTGAGTTGAGCAATGATGTCAATTTCTAAATGTTTGTGTCTCCAATTTGTGTGGAGAATGGTGTATCCATTTTTTAATAAGTGCTCTATGGCGTAAGCTTCACCTAACTTTCCTTTTTCATTGTGTTTCGCCATGGCCTTGGAAGATGATTATAAGCCAACATTAAACCCGATTTGAATAATAGGGTTTTGATAAGGAGACAATGGCGTTTGATTGATGTTATAGAGTATCATCGCTACAATAGAACCATTGTCTGAAAAGGATTCACGATAGCCGCCACCAATCAATAAATTGTCAACCCAAGCTCTGCTATTTAGTACACTAGATGTATAGTCTGGAACGCTTATTCTATCCCAACCAGCATGAGCAAATACGTTTTCAAAGATGAAATACCTGGCGAATGCACTCCCCCCATAAATCGTTGAGGTGTATTTTTTACCGGCATAAGTTTGGCTGTAATAATTGTAAATAGCACCAATACCAACCGAAAATTGATCATTTAATTTTACACCAACAATGGGAGAAATATTGAGGTAAGTTGTTGATCCGAACCAAGCGCCAACGTTTCCTCCATAGTATAGTTTTTCTTGTAGGTTGTTAAAAGGATTAGCCGCTTTTGGTTGAGGTCGAAAAGCAGGTTGAATTTCTTGCCCAACACTTTGTTTAGCAAACATAAAAAAGTAGGCTACTAATACAATTAAAACATAGGTTTTGATTTTCATGTTGTTTTATTTTATCTCTTCGTAATCAACGTATTCAGTGTTTTTTGGATCGATGCCTGATTTACGTTTATCATTAACGTGATTAACCGTAATCTCTCCTTCTTTTTTTCGATTGTAAGTGTCACGAGAATCCTGCTCTTTGTATCCATTATTTTTATGAGGTGTTCCCATTGTTTTAAAAGCATGAAAAATTTTCCAAACAATCCAAATGCCAATAATAGTCCAAACAATATCTCTCACAGTTCGTATAGGTTAAGAATTAATGATGTAAAATTACGTTATTTATAAATAGGTTTAAATAATTAACATTTTTTTATACCTCGTGCTTAGTCAAAAAAAAACCTCTCGAAAGAGAGGTTTTTTTGTTAGTTATGTTTTATTCAACTTCTTCAGAATTTTCTTCTCCAGAAACTTGCGGTTTGTAAACCGGTTTGTTAGATTTTGGAGCATTTGGATCTTGATAATCCCAGTTTAAAATACGGAACACAGTACGACGATTTCTTTGGTGTAAAGCCTCTTTTTCTTCTTTTGTTGGAGCCTTACTAATTTCATCGTCTTTCACTAAAAGTTTTTTCTCTCCCCAACCTTTTGACATAAGTCGAGCTAATGGAATTTTTTTCTCGATGGCTAAATAGTCTACACAAGATTGAGCACGAGCTTCAGATAACGTTTGGTTTTTATCATCCGCACCACGGCTATCTGTATGAGCTTGTAATTCAATAACGATACCTGGATTATCCATTAACGTTTGGTATAAAAAGTTTAATGAGTCCTTAGATTCTGGTTTTAAATCAGCCTTACCTAATTCATAAAGTACAGCTGGGAATCTAATTTCAGCTTTAACAGGCGTTAAGGCAAAATCTTTAACAAAGTCTTTTGATTCATTTTCTGCAACTGTTGTTAGTTTCCCCATTTCTTGGTTAGCTAAAAATCCTAATACAAAAGATTTTGAAACCGTATTTTTATCTGTTGCTACAGTTACTTCATAAGATGTATTTTCTTTTAATTTAAAGGTGTATTTTCCATCAGCAGGAGTTTTAAATTCAAACATTTCTCCACTTGATCCTTTTAAACGGATTAAAGCATTTTGAACAGGCTCATTATTTTCTGTACTTACAACCTTACCATTTAAGTTAAAAAATAATGGGGGCAATATAAAAGAATAGATATCATCACTTCCTTTTCCGCCTTCACGGTTTGAAGTAAAGTAACCTTTTACTTTTTTCCCTTCGAATACAATAGCAAAATCATCACCAGCAGAGTTCATTGGGGATTTTAAATTTTCTGGTGCTTTTGTAAATTTACCATTAGCGTCTTTTTCTGCTTTAAAAATATCTAATCCACCCATTCCTAAATGCGTGTTTGATGAGAAGTACAACGTTTTATTATCATCAGAAATATACGGATAACCTTCTAATCCCGCTGTGTTAACGCTTGGCCCGCAGTTTACTGGTTCTCCCCAGGTTTTACTTTTTGAATTGTAAGAACTCATCCAAATATCATTTTCACCATATCCACCACCTAATCTTGAATCAAAATACAATGTTGTTCCATCATTTGAAATAACAGCGTGTCTGAAAGAAACTGTATCGATACAGAATGGTAATAATTCAGGCTCACCCCAAGATGGACCTTTTTTCTTGCATACATATAACTGACATTTTAATTGTTTGTTTTTTGCTTCAGGGCAACGCGTTACAAACATTAAATCTCCTTTTTTAGAAACATAAGCGCCACCTTCATTCATTTTTGACACTAATGTTGTTCCTAATGGTGCTGGCGTACTCCATTTTCCGTTTTTGTCAATTTTTGTTTCGTATAAATCAGAGTGATTTTGCCCGGTCGTAAGATCTATTGTGCCTAAAGCTCCTTGACGCGTTGAAGTAAACATTAACGTAGTATATTTTTTATCTGAAAAAGCGGGGCCAAAATCAGATTCTTTGGTGTTAATCGACGCTACATTCTCAACTTTTAAGCGCGTTTCAGCTGTGTTTTTAGCGTCTTTCCATTGTTGTGCTAGTTCACACGATTTTGCACCGTTTTCACCTTTTACATCATCTGGAGCTTCTTTTTTGTAGTTATTGTATTCTACAATGGCTTCAGGGTATTTTTGTTGTGCTTTTAAGCAATCTGCTAATTTTAATAGAACGATTGGATCTGCGTATTTTGCTTTAATTGCTTTATTATAGTAGGTTTCAGCACCTTTAAGGTCGTTTATTTGGTGGTAAGAATCTGCAGTTTTGAATAAAATTTTAGCTTTTGCATCTGCTTTCTTCGTTTTACTATAAGCTTGCTTATATAATTCGATAGCATTAAAATACTGATGCGTATTATAAGCTTTTTCAGCATCTTTAAAATAATTTTTTTGTGCGCTCATTGAAAACACAAACGCAATAACGGCACTAGCGGTTAGAACTCCTTTTTTTAAGTTTTTCATAGGTTTATTGAACTTTGTAGAATGCTAAGATAGAAAATTTTTTAAAAAAACAAAAGTTTATTAACAAAAAGTTAGGGTTACGTTAATAAACTAATTTTATTTTAAATATCGAATTGACTTTTGATTTTTAAAGCCCAATTTTCTTTTTTTCTCATTAATTCAGCATCAAACTTCGATTTATCTTTATAACCACATAAATGTAAAATGCCGTGAATTAGAACACGATGCAACTCCTCTTCAAAGGTGACTTTAAACTTGATCGCATTTTCTTTTACTCGGTCAATGCTAATAAATATATCTGAATTAATAACCTTCCCTTCTGTATAATCAAAAGTAATAATATCAGTTAATGTATTGTGTTTTAAATGTTTTAGGTTGATTTCGAGAAGTTCGTCATCATTGCAAAAGACATAATTTATCGTTCCAACAGCATGCTTTTCTTTCTCTGAAATAAATTTTATCCATTGCTTTAGTTTGAGTTTATTTTTAAGGGTAAATGCAATGGTTTGGTTGTGGAAGGAAATCATTAATTCAAATTAAAGGTTAGTAACACCTCTTTTCCTTGATGGTTGAATTCCACTTTATCGGCCAACTGTTTCATTAAAAACACGCTAGTTCCTTGAGGTGTATCCATGTTTATGGGGTCCGTAGGATCTGGCAATGAATCATAATCAAAACCTATCCCTTCATCGGTTACTAGAAATTGAAGATTTTTATCGTTAGGGATACATTCAATTTTTATTTGTTTGTTCGGATTGCCATTATTTCCAATGTTAATGGCGTTATTTACAGCTTCTGTTACAGCCACTAATATGGTTCCGTAGTTGTCTTCATTAACATTATATTTTTCGCACACTTTATCCACTAATTGTTCTACTAAAGCAATATTGTCTACTGACGATGCAATCTTTAGTTTTTCTACTTCTGTATT
>JBIISW010000051.1:0-15174 GCA_044340865.1 Bacteroidia bacterium
TAAAACCTGGGAGAGTATGTCGATGCCAATTTTCAATAAACCCCTTTAGTGTAAACTTTAGGGGTTTTTTGTTTACAAATAAATCTTATCATGAAAATTAATGACAATAATTTAAACAGCTTATTAAAATTTTATAAAATACAGCTTAGCGACACTTACAATGATGACGAAATTACGGCTGTATTTTACCTTGTATGTGATTATTATTTAGGATTTTCGAAGTCTGACGTTTTATTTAAACTGAATGATCGCATAAATCAATCTGATTTAATTAATATATATAATACGTGTAATAAATTAAAGACAGGTAAACCAATTCAGTATATTTTAAATGAAGCCTATTTTTTTGATCTAAAGTTTAAGGTTAATAGTTCTACTTTGATACCACGTCCTGAAACCGAAGAATTGGTTTATTTAATTACGCAAACGATAACTAAAAAAACTCAGTGTTTACATTTTGTTGATATAGGTACTGGCTCAGGTTGTATCCCAATTACTCTTAAGAAACAGTATGAAAATTCAGATTTTTATGGTCTCGATATATCGGAAAGTGCTCTGGAAATTGCTAATTTTAATGCGAAATTAAACAATGTTGACGTTAACTTTTTTATTACTGATATTTTAAACGCCAATCATATTTTAAATTTAAAGTTTGATTGCATTATTAGTAATCCTCCTTATATTTCGAAATCTGAAGCAGTCGATATGGAAGATAAAGTTCTGAATTATGAACCGAATTTAGCTTTATTTGTTGAAGATAATGAGCCTATAATTTTTTATAAAAAAATAATAGATTTATGTTTAAATTCACTATCAAACAATGGGTATTTATTTTTTGAATTAAATCCTTTTTATGCAAATGATGTTATGAATTATGCCTATGCTTCAAATTTGTTTAGAACGGTCGAAATTATTAATGATATGAGTGGCAAACAACGTTTTTTAATAGCACAAAAATAATGAAGCAGCTGATTGTTTTTCTTTTATTGGGTAGTTCTTTTTTGTATTCACAGGGTACTGTTGACATACCTGCTAAACCATTGGGAGGAATTGATAATTTTCAATTTATTTATCAATCGCAATTACTGTATCCCGAAATTTTACTTAAGAAAAATATAAATGCAAATGTTACACTGTATTTTGATGTATTGAAAGATGGGAAAATATCAAATATTGAAGTTAAGGATGATTATCCAACTGAATTAATTGAAGAAGCTAAACGATTAACAAAATATATCCTATTTCAACCAGCCTCTATAGGAAACATTAAGGTTGATTCTAAAATATTTTTAGTGTTTAATTTTAATACAAATAACTATAAAAAGTTTTGTAAACAAAGAGGTTTTATTACACCAAAAGAAATTAATTTATTTGATACTAGTTTTGTGATTTATGATCGCGCGGATGTTTCCCCTCAGTATTATAAGGGCGATGATGCTTTGAATGAATATGTATTGTCGAATTTGGAGTATCCTGATATTGCAATAAGACAGAATATACAAGGCACAGTACTCTTAAGTTTTATTGTGGAACCGAATGGCACCTTAAGTAATATTGTTGTTGAAAAAGAATTTAACCATCTTTGCACCAATGAGGCAATAAGGGTTTTGAAAAACACTAAATGGAAACCTGGAATAAAAGATGGGAAGTTTATTCGGTATAAAACAAAATACCCCATTATTTTTAATTTGAATAATATTAATAAAGATAATGCAACCAGTGAACAGCGTTAAATAACTAATTTTAATTTATAATAACTATGTATACTATAAGTAACAATAAGCAAATTACTTTACAAGATATCCAAACAATTTTAAACACGAACGCAAGGCTCGTTTTGTCTGATCAAGTTAAAAAAGATATTACAGCATGCCGTGATTATTTGGATAACCGAATGTCATCTCAAATTACTCCAATTTATGGAATTAATACAGGTTTTGGTTCATTGTGTAATGTAATTATTCCGCATAATGAATTGGAACAATTACAGGTAAATTTAGTGATGTCACATGCTTGTGGAATGGGTGAGGAAGTTCCTTTAGAGATTGTGCGTATTATGCTATTATTAAAAATTCAATCATTATCATATGGTAAAAGTGCGGTTCAGTTACTTACGGTTGAGCGCTTAGTAGATTTTTATAATCATAAAATTTATCCAATTGTATACCAACAGGGTTCTTTAGGAGCTTCTGGAGATTTATCACCCTTGGCCCATTTATCTTTGCCTTTGTTAGGTATGGGAGAAGTAAACTACCAGGGTAATAAATGTTTGGCTTCAGATGTTTTAAAAAGTTTAAATTTAAGCCCCATCACTTTAAAATCGAAAGAGGGTTTAGCTTTACTCAATGGTACTCAGTTTATGGGAGCTTATGGCGTTTGGTGTTTAATTAAATCTCAAAAACTAAATAAACTTTCTGATTTAATTGCAGCCATTTCGTTAGACGCTTTTGATGGACGATTAGAACCATTTAAAGACAATATCCATTTAATTCGCCCACATAAAGGTCAGTTAGAAACAGCAAGGGCTATATTAAAAAATTTAGATGGCAGTGAAATTTTGGCTCAAGAAAAATTGCACGTTCAAGATCCGTATTCTTTTAGATGTATTCCTCAAGTTCATGGCGCCACAAAAGATGCCACTCAATATGTAAATACTGTTTTTGAAACAGAAATAAATTCTGTAACAGATAATCCAACCGTGTTTCCAGAAGATGATGAGATTATTTCGGGAGGTAATTTTCATGGACAACCATTAGCCATTTCTTTAGATTTCCTTTCCATCGCCATGGCCGAATTAGGAAGTATTTCTGAAAGACGCGTATATCAGTTAATATCAGGTATTAGAGCATTACCAGCTTTTTTAGTAGCCAAGCCTGGTTTAAATTCTGGTTTTATGATTCCTCAATATACAGCAGCAAGTATTGTAAGTCAAAACAAGCAATTATGCACTCCAGCAAGTATCGATAGTATTGTTTCTAGCAATGGACAAGAAGATCATGTTAGCATGGGTGCTAATGCTGCAACCAAATGTTTTAGAGTGATTGAGAATGTAGAAAAATTATTGGCTATCGAATTATTGAATGCTTCACAGGCCATTGAATTTAGAAGGCCTTTAAAGTCCTCAATGATTGTAGAAACCTTATTAAATGATTTTAGAAAAATAATACCATTTATTGTTGATGATAAAGTCATGTATCAAGAATTAGAAGCAACATTACAGTTTATAAAAACGCTCAAGGTTTAATATGAAACACGTTATCGTATTTTTATTTTTATTTCTATTTATAAATAATGGATGTGCTTGCCAATGCCCTATAACACAGTTGAATTCTTTGGAACTAAAGAAATATGAAATTATATTTTCAGGCCAAATAAATCAAATAAAAATTAATGGAACTAATAGTGAGGCTATTTTTACTATTAAAGAATTGTATAAAGGTATGATTACCCAAAATTTTAAAGTTATTTTTAATAATGATGATGCCTGTAAGTTAGAATTGAGAAAAGGAGATGATTGGATTATTTATTCAAATTACAATCAAATTGATAACGCTAAACTTGATTTTTGTAGTAGGAGTAGGCTTTATATCAAAAACATAAAGGAAGATTTTTTTGCTGTTAATACTGGTATTAGTTATGATGAAGAGTTAAAATATTTGCAAACAAATTTAGGTTTACATAAATTATTAAAAAACAATCCTAATAAAACAGAGAACAGAAATAAATTACCCACCAACAACCAATTTATAATCATCTTACTTTGCTCAATGGCTGGATTAATATTCTTTATTTGGTTGGTAGGAAAATTCTTAAAAAAATAAAATTAGTTATGGAAAAAGTCCAACTTTACAAAGCACATCCTTGGCATGGAATTTCTTATGGAGAAAATGCTCCTGAAATTGTCACTTCTTTTATTGAGATGGTTCCTGCTGATCATGTTAAATATGAAATTGATAAAAAAACAGGGTATAGAAAAGTTGATAGACCTCAAAAATTTTCAAATATTATTCCTGCATTGTATGGATTTGTTCCTCAAACTTTTTGCGGTGATGAAGTTGCTAAATTAGCTAACAACGTTACTAATCGTACTGATATTATTGGTGATGGCGATCCACTAGATATATGTGTTTTAACAGAAAGAAATATTACGAGTGGAGATATTTTATTAGAGGCAATTCCAATTGGAGGATTTAGAATGATTGATAAAGGAGAGGCTGATGATAAAATTATAGCCGTAATGGCAAAGGATGAAATGTATAATAAATGGAAAGATATCAGTGATGTCCCTGAATCATTATTAAACCGTTTAAAACATTATTTTTTGACGTATAAAAATATCCCTGGTGAAAGTGTCGCTATTGTTGAAATTCCTGAGACATATGGAAGAGAAAAGGCACACGAAGTTATTTTAAAAAGTATTGCAGATTATAATAAAATATATAAATCCTATATGGAGTTAGGGATTTAGTTATGCTTTATTAAAATCATTCATACAACGTTGTAAGCCTATAAATGCAAATGCTTTTATGGCATCACTTGCAATTTTTAGTCGTTCGGTTAATAGTTTACTTTCTTCTTCATTCCATTTACCCAATACGTAGTTCACTTGATTCCCTTTTCCAAATTCATTACTAATGCCAAAACGCATACGAGGATAATTAGTTGTTTGTAATATTTCTTGAATATTTTTTAGTCCATTATGACCGCCATCACTACCTTTTGGACCTATGCGGATTTTACCAAATGGCAATGCCAATTCATCTACAATGACTAAGCAATTTTCAATTGAAATTTTTTCAGCTTGCATCCAATAATTCATAGCCTTACCACTCAAATTCATATAGGTTGTAGGCTTAATTAAAATAAGTTGTTTGCCCTTGTATTTGATTTCGGCTACATCTGCAAGTCTATCTGATTTAAATTTCACACCATGTTCTTTTGCTAAATAATCCACTATATCAAAACCAATATTGTGTCGAGTGTGTGCATATTCCTCTCCAATATTGCCTAAACCAATTATCAAAAATTTACTCATAATGCAAATGTAATTATTTTAAAGGACACATTTAAAAACCAAAAACCCTTTCAGTTAAACTGAAAGGGTTTTGGACTCAAAAACTAAAAACCATGGCGTGGTTTCAGCTTTTATTTTTTTGACAGATTATTTACCGTCCATTTTATTTTTCAAGTCAGATAAAGCTGAAATATCACCTAAAGTCGTTTTCTCTTGGTTATCTTTCATTTTTTTAACTGCTTTTTTTGTATCATCAGATTCAGCTGATTTAGTTGCTTTTTCAACTTTCTTAGCTTCTTCTTTCACTTCTTCGTGTAAACGAGCATGAGATACAACAATACGCTTAGATTCTTTACTGAATTCAATTACTTTAAAATCCATTACATCTTCAACTTTAGCAGTTGTTCCATCAGCTTTATTTAAGTGACGAGATGGGCAGAACCCTTCAACACCATAAGTTAAGTTAATAGTAGCTCCTTTATCGTTGATTGAAGTAATTGTGCCTTGATGAACTGAATCAATAGTAAATACAGTTTCAAAAACATCCCAAGGATTATCTTCTAATTGTTTGTGACCTAATGATAAACGACGATTTTCCCCATCTATTTCTAAAACAGTAACATCTAATTTATCACCAATTTTACAGAATTCAGATGGATGCTTAATTTTTTTGCTCCAAGATAAATCAGAGATATGAACTAAACCATCAACGCCTTCTTCTAATTCAACAAACACACCAAAGTTAGTAAAGTTACGCACAATACCACTGTGTTTTGTTCCTTTAGCGTATTTATCAATAATCATATTCCAAGGATCAGGAGTTAATTGCTTAACACCTAAACTCATTTTACGCTCTTCTCTATCTAAAGTTAAAACAACTGCATCAACATCTTGGCCTACTTTTAAGAATTCTTGAGCCGAACGTAAATGTTGTGACCAACTCATTTCAGAAACGTGAATTAATCCTTCAACACCTTGTGCAATTTCAACAAAAGCACCGTAATCAGCTAAAACAACAACTTTACCTGTTACTTTATCTCCGATTTTTAAATCAGGACTTAAAGCTTCCCAAGGATGAGCTGATAATTGTTTTAAACCTAACGCGATACGTTTTTTATCATCATCAAAATCTAAAATTACAACGTTAATTTTTTCGTCTAATTTCACTATTTCTTCTGGGTGATTAATACGACCCCATGATAAATCTGTGATATGAATTAAACCATCAACACCACCTAAATCAATAAACACACCGTATGTAGTAATATTTTTAACAATACCTTCTAATACTTGTCCTTTTTCTAATTTAGAAATGATATCACGTTTTTGAGATTCAATTTCAGCTTCAATTAAAGCTTTATGTGAAACAACTACATTTTTGAATTCATTGTTGATTTTAACAACTTTAAATTCCATTGTTTTTCCAACGTAAACATCATAATCACGAATTGGTTTAACATCAATTTGTGAACCTGGTAAAAATGCTTCAACGCCAAATACGTCAACAATTAAACCACCTTTAGTACGACATTTAACAAAACCTTTGATAATTTCATCACTAGTAAGTGCTTCATTAACTCTATCCCAAGATTTACCAGCACGTGCTAATTTATGAGATAAGATTAATTGACCATTAGCATCTTCTGCTTTTTCGATAAATACTTCAATAGAATCACCGATTTTTAAATCAGGATTGTAACGAAATTCTGATAATGAAACAACTCCATCTGATTTGTAACCAATGTTTACAACAACTTCACGAGCATTTTTAGAAACTACAGTTCCTGTAATAACTTGAGCGTCAGAAATCGTACTTAACGATTTTCCGTACATTTCATCCAACGACGTTCTTTCAGATTCTGAATACGTATCGTTTTTCTTTCCAATAGAACTCCAGTCGAAATCTGCGTTCCCAGTTTGTGCATTTTTATCTGCCATTTTTTTTAATAATTGTATTCGATATTTCAAGGCTATCGAAGGGGTTAGTTTATTTTTTTATTCCAATTTAAACCTTGATTAAAAATTGGGGTACAAATATACGATTATTAAATCTTTTTTTTAATCAATTTGAAAATAAAAATATTTCTAAATCATTGATAATTAATTACTTAAATTATTGCTTGTTTTTGAATAGTAATTAAATAAGGTTATATTCGATCAAGTTTTTAGCACTTTAATTTATGATTTCGACAATCACACATGGCATAGAAATTTCGGTTCAAACTCACTATTATGCCGCGCAATCATCTCCCAAACAAGGACTGTATTTCTTTATTTACGAAATTACAATTACGAATAAAACAGAATTTTCAGTACAACTTTTAAAAAGACATTGGAATATCACTGATGGAATAGGGCAAAAAAGAGTTGTGAAAGGTGATGGGGTTGTAGGTGAAACACCTATTATTGAACCGTTGGGTGTGTTTAAATATAATAGCGGTTGTGATTTTGAAACTGAAATGGGGAAAATGAATGGTTTTTTTTCAATGCAAAGACTTGTTGATAAATCTTATTTTGACGTTGTTATTCCTGAGTTTATGATGGTTTTACCGGCTAAATTAAATTAGAATTTTAACGTGAAATGCTCTTTGGTAAGTTGTTCTTTTCTAAAAAATACAATGCCAAAATAAAAAAAATCAAAACTTAATTTCACTTCAGCATTCAAACAAATTTCTTTCCATATTTTTTGCATATCTGGACTCCAATTTATATCATCAAAAACAAATATTGATGACTCATTTTTCTTTGTTAATGCCAACTCAAAATAGGTTTTAGTGGCTTCGTATGAATGATTACCATCTACGTACAAAAAATCTAAGTGGTCTATTTCAGAAATTATTTTTGGGAATTCATCATTAAAATGGCCATGATATTGTTTGATATTCTTTATGGCATTTTTTTCAAAAAGGTGTTTTGAAAATGCGGATGTTTCTGCACAACCTTCTATAGTGTAAACCGTGCTTTTTTTGAATGGCAACGAGAGGTACATGGAAGTTAGTCCAATCGAAGTGCCAAGTTCTACAATTGTTTTAGGTTTAAATTTATTAATCAGTCTATATAAAAATTCAGCTTGTTTTTTTTGTGCTATGCCATTTTTTGTAATATCCTTTATTTTTCTTTTATTATGTGAGAATGTTTTTGAACCTGCACCAAAATCATTAATAGTTAAAACAGTTTCATTTAATAATAAATCTTTTCTTGCGTCAGATAATTTTTCAAAATCATTAAATGGATGTTTATTTTTAATTAACTCCATATAAAAATCAAACACAAAAGGCGAATGTAAATCATGCTCAGTAAATGAGGTGAGTTGATAGTTAAGATAGGTTAATATTAAATTAAAATTCATTTTAGTTCATTGATATGACAATTACACACTACATTTTTTTCGATGGGTTTAGTTTTGTAATCAGGTAAAGATATTTCTTTCATGAAATAAATTGTAAGTTCAGAAATATTATTTCCAGGATTTTCTAAATTCCATTTTTTTAATAAATAGTGGCAATAATAGGGACGCATATAATTATTATTTTTAAATGCATAATTTTCAGAATATTTTCTCCAACGATCACTTTCAAATTCAGAAACTAATGGTATTGGTTTCAAGAAACTAACCTTGTTTAGTTGATGCTTAATATCAATTAGTTTGTTCTGTTTATCTAAACCACTAAAAACATAATAGCCATCATCCTTTAAAATGTATGGCGAAAACATTCCCCAATTTTGCTCTAATCTTAAAATACTTCCAAAGGCTACTACTTTTGAACTCAAACCATATGGAAATGATTTAAGACTGCTCAAATTAAGTAGCAAACAATAACATATAATCATTCCAATAAAGCTATTTTTTGCCAAGTTGGTTATATCGAAAGTAAAACTAGAAGAGTAGGGAGTTGGCATTTCTTTGTTTGATTGCTGGTTTAGTTTAAATTTCTGTTCAACCCAATTCATTGTTATTCCAGGCATTAATCCAAGTAAAGTAACTAAGCCGATTAGGAAAAATAATCCAACGTATACTGTAACAGAAATGCCAATGTGTAAAAGTGCAATCAATATAATGCCGACGAGTTTGAATTTTTTGGGAAATGGAAAAATTAAAATAAGAGGTGCTATTAATTCAATGTGATATACAATAAACGTAAGTGATTTGAGTAATGATGGATAAGGATAAATCAAGGTTCCAAGTGGTAATTTGATTTGATCTAAACTAAGGGCATAATAAATTGCTGTGCCTTCCGAATGCCATTCAGGAGAGGTTTTCAGTAAGGCTGAAAAAAAATAAACTGAGCTAACTAATAATAAGTATCCGATGGATGAAAATGATAAATAATTAGTAGGCAATCGGGCAGAATCTGATAAAGAGTAACGATTACCCCATGGTAAAAAAATACTAAATAATAATGTCATTCTTAATAAATCATCCCCACTTTGTAAAATAAATGGATTTCTATTTTGTAACGAAACTAAAAACACCCAACATATAAATGTCAACATACGAGTTCTATAACCAATCAACAAAAGAAAAACAGAAACAGTATTTAAAATAAACAACAAAATCTGCAACCATAAATCGCCATGCAGGGCATGGAATGAAAAATAAAAGTCATTCCAATGGTATTGTTTTAAAATGGAAATAGGTAAAATTCCTTCATCGGTAAAAAATGCTTTAATCGATAATGATCGAATTAATAAATCAAGCAACAAAATAATAGAAATGCCAATACGCATAAATGCCAAAGCTCTTAAATCAAAGCTATAACTTTGAAATAGGTAACGGCTGATACGTTGAATGGTTCGATTTTTTAATTCCACTTTTTAATTTATGACGAGTGTTTCAATTCACTATTATTTCTTTTAATAAATTTCTGTTTTGAATGTATAAAAAAAAAGCATCCGTTAAA
Organism: Bacteroidia bacterium; assembly: GCA_044340865.1. GTDB lineage: Bacteria > Bacteroidota > Bacteroidia > B-17B0 > Aurantibacillaceae > UBA4416. The sequence goes on from JBIISW010000051.1 coordinate 9,916, forward strand.
CGAATGCTTTGCAGTGCTTTTTTCTTATAATTATAAGCAACCAACTTGGCCAGAAATGGTTACGATAGGGGTTGTTGTTGAAAGTTGCATACATGGAATACTTGCGAAACTTGCTGTTATACCTGTACCTGATGTAGTTACTGTAACTGTTCCAGAGTTAGAAAACCAGACACTTCCTGTTGGCTGACCTGGAGGATTTGTTACTGTGATGATGCATTTATCTGGACCACTACTTAATAAAGTACTTGAATTCACTATCTGATAAGTTCCAGCTGTTGGAGTCACTGAGAAGCAGACTGAAATGGTTGTACCTGTGCTACTATTTGTAATGCTCAAACAGGTTTGTCCTGCAATACAATTGGTACTCATCCATGAACCAACGGTCCCAATTCCTGTCATACTTGAGTTTTGCATAGCTACAGATGTTGTTGCAACAGTTCCAGTTGTAGTCACATTGGTTATATTTGGGTTGTTTCCAGTGCCATTTGCAGCCTCATCTTTATAGGTTGGAGAAATACTTTCATCTGTTTTTTTCTGGCAAGAAAACAACACAATACTTAACACTATAAATACTGTTAAAGAAGATAAAATGATTTTTTTCATATTTAATAATATTGGTTAATCCAAATGTATCGTTTTAATATTTATTTACCAAATGAGTTCAAAAGTAAAAAGTTTAATTAATAAAAAGTTTTCTCCTCATTAACCATTTTTTTTATCAATGGACAAGTTCTATATCGGTCTTCTTCATACAGATTATATAAATCTTGTAAAGTGTTTTTTACGTTTGATAATCCAATTTCATCAGCCCACATTAATAAGCCTTTTGGATAATTTACTCCTTTTGTCATAGCTAAATCAATATCTTTCACACTTGCAATTCCTAAGTTTGCAGTATCGCAGGCTTCATTAATGAGCATGCAAATAATTCTATTAAAAATAGATCGACCTAGAACTTCATCTTTTTTTGGCAACACAGGTTCAGCATCCTCACTGTAATCATAAAATCCTTTACCAGTTTTCTTTCCTAAAAATTTCGCTTCAAGTAATCGTTTTTGAGATAAGGATGGTTTGAAACGTGGATCAAAATAAAACTGTGTCCAAACAGTTTCAGTAACCACATAATTTACATCATGCCCAATTAAATCCATTAATTCAAAAGGACCCATTTTAAAACCTCCAAATTCTTTCATGGCCCAGTCAATGGTTGCAATGTCTGCAATTTGTTCTTCGTAAATCCGTAACGCTTCGCTATAAAAAGGTCTAGCTACTCTATTCACAATAAATCCAGGTGTATCTTTTGCCATCACGGGGATTTTTCCCCATGAGGAAATTAGTGATTGACAAGCTTCTGCAAGTTTCTTATCAGTAGCAATGCCAGGTATGATCTCTACCAAAGGCATTAACGTTGCTGGATTAAAAAAATGGATGCCAAGCACTCTTTCAGGAATATTACAAGCAGCTCCAATGGAGGTGATCGATAATGAAGAAGTGTTGGAAGCTAAAATACAATCTTTAGTTACAAGACTTTCTAATTCTTTAAATACAGATTGTTTTACCGTTAAGTTTTCAATAATGGCTTCGATAATTAACCTGCAATCTTTTAAATCAGTTATCGCGTTACTAAAGGTTATGTTATTTAAAATTGTTTCGGCTTTTAAATCTGTTATTTTTTGTTTTTCAACGAGTTTTGCTAAACTCGCGGATAGATTTTTTTTTGCCTTAATGAGTGAATCTGAATTTGTATCAAATACAATTGTTTTATAATTATTTGTAGCAGATACTTGCGCTATTCCGCTTCCCATGGCACCTGAGCCTACTACGCCTATAATACTTTCTTGTGAGAACATACTTAATTTTGAATAATGATTTTTTTTGTTTCTTGAATTTGATTTCCTTTTATAGTGATAAAATAACACCCATTTTTTAAGTTTGATGTATTGATAGTTTGTTTAAATAATAATTCTGTACAATATGTTTTATTTTGTTCAAGTATGTTGCCATAAATATCTGATAAATAATAAGTAATATCTTCATTAAATTGGTTGGCAATATATAGTGTAACATAGTCTTTACTTGGATTTGGATAAATGCTCATCGATGATTTAAAACCATCAATTTCGGTCATGCCAACAACTGAATTTTTATAAGTATTATCACCATCTAAAATAAATATTCCATTTTGCATATCGCAAGCAATAATAATTTTACTAGGTAAATACGGATATGCACCCCAATTACCTCTATATGCATTCGTAGAAAAATTATCATTAACACCATGTTGTGGGTGTGTATCAAAAAAACCATAAACAGTTGTGTTTGATGGATTGGTTAGGTCATAAAGATAAATGCCGTCTTGATACGTGCTCATCCAACACCATCTATTACCCACAACATATGGGTTATGAGCAGTTGCTCCAACGTGTGATCTAATTGTATCAACTAGTGTAATGCTTCCTAAATTTGATACATCAATTACTTTTGCTGGCAAACCTGCAGGAACTTCATCAGCAAACACCATAGTTTTTTTATTCGATGTTAACCACGAACTATGATTATAGCCTGAATAGGGGTAACTTCCAAAAGAAGATAATAAAGAAAATGTATTTGTGCTTAATAATTTTAAAACAAACAATCCTTGACCTCCACATGATGCAAAAACAGTATCATTATTAACATACATGTCATGCACATAGTCTATGGCTGGAACGTCTTGAGATAATTTTCTAACTAAAACTGGAGCAGATGGTGTTGCTAAACTATATACATGCATGCTTTCTGTTGAGCCTCCTAATGGGGTAACACCGCCACAATATAATTTATCTTTATCCACAAATAGAGTATGAGCCCTTTCAAAATAACTTGTTCCATCATAAATAACATGAACAGAATCTGGTAAATATTGCATGTCAACTATTTGAAAACTGTTGGGTGGTGCGTCATCACTTACTATATAGCAATAATGCTGATATGTTTTTAACTCTCTCCACGTACAACCATTTTTAGCGGATTTTACTGAATCAGAAATTACTGGCATAGCAGGATTGGTAACATCAATAAAATACGTTTTACTGCTTGTGCCCACAATTGCATATTCTTTGTTTTTGCTAGTTTGATACCAGCCCCAACATCCTGAATATTTGCGGTTATCCGAACCCGTATTGTCTTTTTCTGGATCTAAATGAGAAAGTAAAGTGACATTTAAATTTGGATAAATTTGTGCGCTTATGTTTAACGATAAACAAAATAGAATGACAATAGCAATTATTTTTTTCATGCCTTAGTTTTTTTTGAAATTACAGACAAGGTACAACATATTTGTATGTTTTAATAAATTGAACAATAAAAAATAGCATAATTTAAATTCTTATTTATAAATAATATAAAATACATACTTTAGTGTTATGGATTTAAAATTAGTAACAGAAAAAGTTGTAGCTATTGCACAAGAAGTTGGTGTATTTATTAGACATGAACGCATCAATTTTAATTATAATTCTGTCGAAATAAAAGGGTTGAATGATTTAGTGAGTTACGTTGATAAAACATCTGAAAAACGTATCGTTGATAAATTAAGTGAGATATTAAACGATGCTGGATTTATTGTTGAAGAAAATACCGTTTCGAAAAAAAAAGAATATAATTGGATTGTAGATCCTTTAGACGGCACAACTAATTTTGTTCATGGAATACCTTGTTACGCTATTAGTATTGCATTAGAACATCATGGTGAGATTATCGTTGGTGTAGTTTATGAAGTGTCTCGTAATGAATGCTTTTATGCTTATAAAGGAGGCGGTTCTTTTTTAGATGGAAAACAAATTAAAGTGTCACAACAGAAAAATATTTCAGAGAGTTTAATTGCTGCAGGATTTCCAATTTATAATTTTGAAAAAATACAACCTTTATTGAATTGTTTAGACTATTTGATGAGAAACACACACGGAGTTAGAAGAATGGGCGCTGCTGCGGTCGATTTGTGTTACGTTGCTTGCGGTCGCGTTGATGCTTTTTTTGAATACAATTTGAATGCTTGGGACGTTGCTGCAGGTGCCTTAATTGTAAAAGAAGCAGGTGGTCATGTTTGCGATTTTAGTCTTTCTTCAAATTGGTTGTTTGGTAAAGAAATTATTGCAACTAATAATTACATAAAAGTAGAATTTCAAACGATTATTTCGAAACAGTTTTCTAATCCTTAGTTTTAATTTCCTAAATCTTCATTACTGTAAAAAAGTTTATAATACTTTAAACCTTTTTCTTCATCGTATCCTTTTTCAACGTAATCATGTCTGCCGTGAACATAAATGTGAAAGTTTTTGTCAAGTTTAACAACACTTTTCATGAATTTTTGATTTTTTTTCACCGCAGTTGGTGAAACCTCAAAATCATCGATGGCTGTTAAGTCCATTTTATCATTATAGGTTCTTCTATAATCCGTAAAGGCTTCTTTTATTTCAGGTTGAGCTAATACTTCGTTTTCAAATTCTTTTAAATTAAACGTGTCTTTTTCTTTAAAAAAACTAGTGCTTTTATTAAGCATCATCATTTGATCCTGCTTAGTTACATTATTGTTTTCTGTTAAGACTTCTTCACAAAATCCTTTACATGTTTCAATAAAATTATTAGTATGAAAATAGGCGTTTTGCTTCATTTTTGTATTTAAAAAATCTTCTACCCAATAAAAAGCACAGTCAGCAATTTTATTATTGGTATCTACGATACTTATTTTGTAACCATCTTCTTTATTGGTATTAAAAATAAGACAACCTTTATCCAATTTATTAATGTTGATGCCATTATCACACTCTACATTAAAATTATCTACATGTTGGTATACTTTTAAATAGGTATCTTTATTTTCGGTTTTAAATAAACCAATGGCATCGCATAATTCACCATCAACCATGCAATCTTTAAAATAGCAAACATAAAATTCTCCTCCTTTAATTTTTGGATGCATGGATTGATAATGCAAGTGTTCTGCAATTTTCTGACTTCTTTCTATAAAGGATGATTGCGATTTGAAAATATCTTGAACATAGCCATTTACATCATGATAATGCATTTCATTTTTGGATTTAAACTGATAATAAATATCGGTTTTAAATGGCGAGGTTAAATAACGCATGACGGTATCTTTCAAAAAATCATCAGCGATTTCAATAGGTTTTTCGCTAATTGTTAAATCTTCCCCTAAGCCTTTATTTCCAACAAAATGTATCACAAAATGTGTTAATTCCGAGCGTGTAAAATCAATCA
>JBIISW010000052.1:0-15153 GCA_044340865.1 Bacteroidia bacterium
TTTTGGCAGCAATCATTATTCCAACATTATTGTTTGCGAAAATCCATAATATTTATATCGTTATTATGCTAATATCAACCGTTTGGTTAGGTGCGATAGGATTTATAGATGATTACATAAAAGTTTTTAAAAAAAATAAGGAAGGTTTAAAAGGAAAATTTAAAGTAGTTGGACAAATCGGCATTGGATTAATTGTTGGCGCTGTGTTTTATTTTCATCCAGATGTCGTAACAAAAGAAAGAGTTACCGCAAATAGTTCTAGTTATTATGAACCTTCTAATTTTGATGAATCTACGGGTAGTCAGAAGGATTTAGCAATACCGAAATATGCTAAAATGCCTGTCAAAACAATTAAAACAACTATTCCATTTGTCAAGAATAATGAATTTGATTATACAGAGTTATTGTCGTTTTTGGGAGATAATGCGGTAAAATATGGTTGGCTCATTTTTATCCCGATTGTTATTTTAATAGTTACAGCTGTTTCTAATGGTGCAAATATTACAGATGGCATTGATGGTTTAGCAGCAGGAACAAGTGCAATCATTGGCACAACGTTAGGAATCTTGGCATACGTAAGTGGTAATACAGTGTTTGCCGATTATTTAAATATCATGTACATACCACATACAGGTGAGCTTGTTGTATTCATGGCTGCATTCGTTGGTGCTTGCGTTGGATTTTTATGGTATAATGCCTTTCCCGCTCAAGTATTTATGGGAGATACAGGTAGCTTGGCATTAGGTGGAATCATTGCTGTATTCGCAATCGCTATTCGAAAAGAACTATTAATCCCCATTTTATGTGGAGTTTTTGTCATTGAAAATTTATCAGTTATTATGCAAGTTTTTTATTTTAAGTACCAACGAAAAAAACACGGACTCGAATTTGCCCAAGCTAATCGTTTATTTAAGATGGCTCCTTTGCATCATCATTATCAAAAATCGGGGTTTCACGAATCAAAAATTGTCATGCGATTTTTTATAATCGGAATCATGTTGGCAGCACTTACCATTATTACTTTAAAATTAAGATAAACTAAATTGAATAAACGGATAATTATATTAGGTAGTGGCGAAAGCGGAGTTGGCAGTGCTATTTTGGCGCAGTCAAAAGGCTTTGCTGTGTTTGTATCTGATAAAGGTTTAATTCAAGAAAAATATAAAACAGAATTAATAAAATATTCTATTTCTTTTGAAGAAGGTCAACATACGGAAGAATTAGTTTTAAATGCAACCGAAATAATAAAAAGTCCTGGTATTCCCGATAACGCTGAGTTAATTCTGAAAGCAAAAGAAAAAAACATTCCTGTTATTTCAGAGATTGAGTTTGCCGGAAGATTTACAAATGCTAAAATGATTTGTATTACCGGTAGCAATGGTAAAACAACCACAACACTTTTAACATACCATATATTTAAAAAAGCTGGCTACAATGTCGGACTAGCTGGAAATGTTGGTAAAAGTTTTGCTTATCAAGTAGCTACTGAAAATTTTGATTATTACATTTTAGAATTAAGCAGTTTTCAATTGGATGGCATGTTTGATTTTAAAGCGGATATCTCTATTCTTTTAAACATTACACCCGACCATTTAGATCGATACGAATATAAGTTCGAAAATTATACGGCATCTAAATTTCGTATAACTCAAAACCAAACAGCGGATGATTATTTCATTTATTGCAAAGATGATCTAGTAATTAATGAGTTTATGAAAATAAATACTGTAAAGGCTAAACATATTCCATTCAGTATCAAAGAAACAATCCAAGTAGATGGAGCCTATTTAGAAGATAATAAAATAACCCTTAATTATAATAATAACCCTAAACCCTTAATTATGACAATAGAACAATTAGCACTTGCTGGAAAGCACAACGTGTACAACTCAATGGCAGCATCAATGGCAGCTAGTATAGTGGATATTAGAAAAGATATTATCCGCGAAAGCTTAGAGGATTTTGTTAATGTTGAACACAGATTAGAATTTGTTGCAACTGTAAATGGAATCGAATTTATTAATGATTCGAAAGCAACAAATATTAATTCTGCTTGGTATGCTTTAGAAAGTATGCAAAAGCCTACCGTTTGGATTGTTGGTGGACAAGATAAGGGAAATAATTACGAAGAATTATCGGAGTTAGTAAATGAAAAAGTGAAAGCAATCGTATGTTTAGGTCTTGACAATAAAAAAATAATTAAAGCTTTTAAGAATTCTGTTGAAATGATTATGGAAGCTTCTTCTGCTACTGAGGCAGTTGCAATGGCTTATAAATTAGCTAGTAAAGATGATGTGGTTTTATTATCACCAGCTTGTGCAAGTTTCGACATGTTTAAAAATTATGAAGATAGAGGTGTACAATTTAAAACAGCCGTTAGAGGATTGTAGTATGAAACATGTGATTAAAGAAATAACAACATCTAAATTAGAATCTTTTAAACGAGATACTGAACATAGTATGGAAATTCTCGATACTATTGAAGGTATCACATTTATTAACGATTCGAAAGCAATTAACGCTAAGTTAACAGCTGAAAACATCAATTCTATAGATGCGGAATTGGTTTTAATTTTAGGTGGTGACGATATGAAAACAGATTATTCTTGGTTTCAATTTAATAACTATTATAACATTAAAACGGTTGTTTATTTTGGAAGAAGGCTTCCAGAGATTAAAAATATTTTTAATAAACACGTTATGGTAATTGTGATTGATGGCTTAGAGAACGCTGTAACAGTGGCTAGAAATAGAGCAATTACAAATCAAGTAGTGTTGTTTTCACCTGCATGCCCTAGTTATGATGCATTCGATAATTACAAAAATAGAGGAAATAAATTTAAGCAACTGGTTACTAAATTAAAATAAAGGCATGAAATTATTTACATACTTAAAAGGTGATAGAGTGATTTGGGCAATTGTGTTTTTATTGTCTATCCTATCTATTTTAGTTGTATATAGTTCTGTCGTTACACTTGCACATAAATATAAACAAGGTAATGCAGAAGCCTTTTTATTTAAGCACACCTTCCTAATTATTTGTGGTTTAATTATTATGTACTTAACACATAAATTAAAGTACACTGTATTTTCAAGAGTGGCGCAAATCGGATTTTTTTTAGTGCTTCCTTTATTGATGTTTACATTGGCAAAAGGCGTAAGTGCTGGCGAAGCAAACCGATGGATCGCAATTCCAGGTTTAGGGTTAACCTTTCAATCTTCTGATATTGCAAAAATTATACTATTAATTTTTGTCGCTCGTACACTTACACTTAAACAAGGACAATTAGATGATTTTAAATCATTAATCAAGTTTGTCATATTTCCAATTGTAGTTGTTTGTTTTTTAATTTTGCCTGCGAATTTTTCAACAGCAGCACTATTATTTGTAAACTGTTTGTTTTTGATGTTTGTAGGTCGTATTAAACTAAAGTTTATTGCCTACATCGTTTCCGCTTGTATTGGTTTTATTTTAATATTGGGCGTGATTATTTACCAATTCCCAAATTTAATTCCTAGAGGTCCAACTTGGAAAGCACGTATTGAAAACTTTAGCAGTGGAGATTCTAAAAATAATTATCAAAGTGATCAAGCTAAAATTGCTATTGCAACAGGAGGTATTATTGGTAAAGGGCCTGGAAATAGCACCCAGAGAGCTTTTTTACCACAGGCCTCTTCTGATTTTATTTATGCGATTATCATTGAAGAGTACGGTATAGTTACAGGGTTCGCAATGCTATTTCTATACATGATTTTATTATTTCGTGGCATACGAATCTTAAGAGATTCTGAAAAAACATTTGGAGGATTAGTTGCTGTAGGACTTAGTTTCAGTTTGGTTTTTCAAGCTTTAATAAATATGGCAGTTGCAGTAAATTTATTTCCTGTAACAGGGCAACCTTTACCACTTGTTAGTATGGGTGGGACGTCTGTCTGGTTTACATGTATTTCGATAGGAATAATATTAAGTGTTAGTAAAGCCAACGAAGAAAAAGAAGTGATTGTAGAATAAATGAATAAACCTTTAAAAATAATATTAAGTGGTGGCGGTACCGGTGGACATATTTTTCCGGCCATTGCTATTGCTAACGAAATAAAAAAAATGGCGCCACACGCTGACATATTATTTGTAGGTGCTTTAGGTAAAATGGAAATGGAAAAAGTTCCAGCAGCTGGTTATAAAATTATTGGTGTTCCAATTGCTGGTTTTCAGAGAAATTTCTCTTGGTCTAATTTTAAACTTCCATTTCTAATTATTAAAAGTTTATTACTTACTCGTAAAATTATAAAAGAATTTAAACCAGATGTGGCAGTTGGAACCGGAGGATACGCATCCGGCCCTTTGTTAAAAGCGGCTACTAGTATTGGAGTTCCTGCTATATTACAAGAACAAAATTCCTATGCCGGAATAACTAATAAAATTTTATCAAAAAAAGCAAGTAAAATTTGTGTGGCCTACGAAGGCATGGAGCAGTTTTTTGAAAAAGAGAAAATTATTTTAACTGGTAATCCTGTTCGACAAGATATTTTAAATAAGAATAGTAACAGAGAGGAAGCGTATCAGTTTTTTAATCTCGATAAAAATAAAAAAACAATTTTAGTGGTTGGAGGTAGTTTAGGTGCTCGTGGGATTAATGAAGCTATTGATGCAGGCTTAAAACGTATAGCCGAAAATAATATTCAACTTATTTGGCAAACAGGAAAATTATATTTCAAAACTGCAATAGATAAAATGCAACCGTATATTCATCAAAATATGAATGCCGTTGATTTTATTTCACGTATGGATTTGGCTTATTCAGTGGCCGATTTAGTGATTTCTAGAGCAGGCGCTGGGGCAATTTCAGAATTGTGTGTTGTTGCCAAACCTTCTATTTTAGTTCCATTACCAAGTGCTGCAGAAGATCATCAAACCAAAAATGCAATGGCGTTAGTTAACAAAAATGCGGCAGTTTTAGTTAAAGAAAAAGATGCTAAAAATAATTTGGTAAATGAAGCTATTACATTAATAAAGCAAGTTGAAAAATTAAAACAATTGAGTGAAAACGCCCAATCTTTATCTATGCCGGACGCAACACATAAGATTGCATTGGAAGTTTTAAAATTAGCCAACTATAACATATAAATGCAGATTTTAAATTATAAATTATATTATTTCCTTGGCATCGGCGGAATCGGCATGAGTGCTTTAGCTCGTTATTTTAATCATTATGGAAAAACTGTATATGGGTATGATAAAACAGAGAGCAATTTAACTAAACAGTTAGAAAATGAAGGAATGCATATTCATTATGATGATGATGTTGTTTTACTTAAAAAAATTATTGCTGAATTTGATAAGGAAGAGATTTTGTTTATCTATACGCCAGCTATTCCTAAAAACCTTGATGAATTAATTTTTTTACAAAAAAAAGCATTTAAACTTCAAAAGCGTGCTTGGGTTTTAGGTGAAATAACTAAACAATTTAAAACAATTGCAATTGCGGGAACTCATGGAAAAACAACAACAACAGCATTAGTAACGCATATTCTAAAAACAGCAGACATTAATTGTTTTGCCTTTTTAGGTGGTATTTCGCAAAATTACAATACTAATTTAATACTAGGTGATGCTAATGATTCAGGCGCATTTGTTGTAGTTGAAGCCGATGAATACGACCGTTCTTTTTTAACCTTACATCCTTTCATTTCAGTTATAACAAGTGTAGATGCAGATCATCTAGATATTTACGGAAGTCAAAATGAAATGCATCAAAGTTATTTGCAATTTGCTTCTCAAACTCAAAAAAACGGCATTTTGATTGTTAAAAAAACTGTTGATAACGATTTGAATATCAAAGATAAGCGACTCATCTACTCACTAAATTTAGATACGGATTTTTCTGCAACTGCAATTCATATTGTTGATGGTCAATTTTGTTATGATATCAATAGTGTGATTGAGTCTGTAAGTCAAGTAGCTATTGGGTTACCGGGATTACATAATGTGGAAAATTCAATTGCAGCTGTTGCAGTTGCGCAACAATTAGGCATTACGGGTGATGTGATAAACAAAGCCTTACGTTCTTTTAAAGGTGTGAAAAGACGATTTGATTACCGTGTAAAATCAAAATCTATAGTTTATATAGATGATTACGCGCATCATCCGGAAGAATTAACGGCTGCTATTACGGCAGCTAAACAACTATATCCAGATAAAGTCATTACCGGTATTTTTCAACCACATTTGTTTTCTCGAACACGTGACTTTGTTAATGAGTTTGCAGCAAGTTTGGATTTACTAGATGTGTGCGTGTTATTAGAAATTTATCCTGCTCGCGAACAGCCTATTGATGGTGTAAATGCGCAGTGGTTACTTGATAAAATGACGTGTAAAAATAAAAGTTTAGTAAAAAAAGAACAGGTCATTGATTTTCTTAAAACTCAACAATGTGAAGTTGTTATGACCTTAGGAGCGGGAGATATTGACACACTAATTGAACCAATTGAAATGTACTTAAAACAAATAATAAAGTAAGTTAAGTTAAGCGATAAAAAAACAAGGCTTCATAACCAAGCATTGTGCATGTAAAATGAAGATAAATAAAAAAATAATAAGTTTCGTTCTTTGGATTATTGGATTATCAATGCTACTATTTTCATTAGCATTTGCTTCAGCAAAACAAAAAAAAGTTGAAATACAGAATTTAAGTATTACCGTTGCTAATACTGAAGTAAATGATTTTATTGATGAAGATGATTTAAAACGTTATTTACAAGATAGACAAGACACCATTGTAAATACGGAAATAAAAAATCTAGATATTACTAATATTGAGAAAGTCTTAAATGCTCATCCTGACATTGAAAATGCAGATGTTTCAGTTGATATTAATGGCGATGTTAATATTAATGTATTACAGCGAACGCCTATTGTGAGAGTGTTTAATTTAGATGGCGAAAGTTACTATATCGATACGCAGTCTAAGTTAATGCCATTGAATGAAACACAAACGGCAAGAGTATTAATTGCAACTGGTTTTATTTTTGAACCTTATTCAAGAAGAGTTATTACGCCTGTTAATGTTATAGCAAAAAATGAAATTTACAGTAAATTCAGTGTGCTGGATGATATTTATGAGATGGCTGATTATATAAGAAAAGATAGTGTATTAAATAATTTAGTGCATCAAATAAAAGTCTTGCCAGATAAAGAATTTGAATTGTATTTAGCTATTGGTAATCACAAAATACTATTTGGAGAAGCCGTTGATATAGAAGCAAAATTTAAAAAACTAAAATTGTTTTATACCGATGGATTAAATAAAACAGATGGTTGGAATAAATACTCAATAATTAATATAAAATATAAAAACCAAGTGGTTTGCACTAAAAAATAAACTATCATTTATGGACGATAATCAAACACAACAAAACGATAACATTATTGGCGACTTAGTTGTAGGCCTTGATATTGGTACTACAAAAATAGCAGCCATTGTTGGGTATAAAAACGAATTTGGTAAAGTTGTCATACTTAGTATTGGTAAAGCCGAATCACTTGGCGTACAACGTGGAGTTGTTGCTAATATTGAACAAACAATTGATTCGATTAATACAGCTGTAAAATTAGCTGCTGACAAAGCCGAAATCGATATCGAAGAAGTAATTGTAGGTATTGCAGGCCAACATATAAAAAGCATGCAACATCGTGGAATGATTACTCGTAAATCGTTAGACGAAGAGGTAAATCAAAATGATGTGGACAATTTGATCGATAACATGCACCGTTTGGTCATGAATCCTGGTGAAGAAATTATTCATGTTATTCCTCAAGAATACATAATTGATAATGAAGGCGGAATTAGAAATCCAATTGGACATTCAGGTATCAGATTAGAAGGAAATTTTCACATTATCACTGGCCAAGTTTCAGCAGTAAAAAATATTTTTAAATGTGTTAGCCGTGCTAATTTAATTACAGCTGATTTACATTTGGAGCCATTAGCAAGTGCTGATGCTGTTTTAAGTGATGAAGAAAAAGAAGCAGGCGTGGTACTAGTTGATATTGGCGGTGGCACAACCGACGTTGCTATTTTTTACGATGGTATTATCAGACATACTGCCGTTATTCCATTTGGTGGAAATATAATCACAGAAGATATTAAGGAAGGATGCGGAATTATTAAAACGCATGCTGAACAATTAAAAATGAGATTTGGTTCTGCACTTGAACAAGAAAGTCAAAAAAATGAAGTGATTTCCATTCCTGGTTTAAGAGGTCGTCCACATAAAGAAATTTCTGTAAATACCTTAGCCCAAATTATTGAAGCTCGTATGGAAGAAATTTTAGATTTAGTGTTATTTGAAATTAAAAATTCTGGTTACGAAAGAAAATTAGCTGGTGGCATCGTTATCACAGGTGGTGGTTCACAATTAAAACACTTGAATCATTTAGTAATGAGACAAACTGGGTTAGATTGTAGAATTGGAACACCAAACGAGCATTTAGCCGGGGCAGATGACGAATTAAAAAATCCTATGTATGCCACCGCAGTTGGATTAGTGATGAAAGGTATTGAAAAATATGAACGCGAATCGAAACGAGGAATTAATACAACTAAAATAAAAGAAGAGCCAATTGTTGAATCCAAAGAAGTGAAAAAGAAAGAGGAGAAAAAAGTAACGGAGCATTCATCAAAAAAAGTTGGAAGTTTTTTATCAGATATTTTAAATAAAACAAGAGACTGGATTTCCGATGACGTTGAATAATCTATTGAATAAAAATAAACTAACTACTAAATACTAAGATTAAAATTTAAAACTAAATACCATGATGCAATTCGAATTATCAGAAAATGAAGAAAGTTCAATTATAAAAGTAATTGGAGTTGGCGGAGGCGGAAGTAACGCAGTTAATCACATGTTCAAACAAGGGATTAAAGGTGTTGATTTTATTGTGTGTAACACTGATAAACAAGCCTTATTAAAAAGTCCTGTTTCTCATAAAATTCAATTAGGAAATTCTTTAACGCGTGGTTTAGGTGCTGGAGCTAAACCTGAAGTTGGAAGAGACTCAGCTTTAGAAAGCATTGATGAAATAAAAAACATTTTGAAAGATAATACCGAAATGGTATTTATCACTGCTGGTTTAGGCGGTGGCACGGGTACTGGTGCAGCTCCGGTGATTGCTTCTATTGCGAAAGAATTAGGAATTCTTACAGTTGGTATTGTTACCATCCCATTTTCTTTTGAAGGAAAAAAACGTAGAGAACAAGCCGAAAAAGGTTTGGAGGAAATGAAAAAATACGTTGATACATTAATCGTTATTGGTAATGACAAATTACGTGAAATATATGGTAGTTTAAAAATGACAGAAGCATTTGCTCATGCAGATAATGTTTTAACAAGTGCAGCAAAATCTATTGCTGAAATAATTAGTCTACACATGCATGTGAATGTTGATTTTAATGATGTGAAAACAGTTATGCAAGATAGTGGTGTAGCCATCATGGGTTCTGCTATCGCAAGCGGTGAAAAAAGAGCTATACGTGCTGTAGAACAAGCATTAGTTTCTCCTTTATTGAATGATAATGATATCAGTGGCGCTCGCCATGTATTATTAAATATCATGAGTGGTAGTGATGATATTGAAATGGATGAATTTGGTGAAATCACTGATTTTATTCAAGATGCTGCTGGTGGAACAGCAGAACTAATTACAGGTTACGGTACTGATCCATCTTTAGGTGATAATGTTTCTGTAACTATTATTGCTACTGGTTTTAATGCAAAAATGAGCACAGGATACGAAGCGCCTGTTTTTGCTGAAAGAAAATTGGTAAGATTTGATGAAGCGATTGTTACTAAAATTGAACCCATTCAAACTACCATCATCGACGAAATAGAAAAAGTTGAGCCGTTTGTTTTCTTAAAAGATGAAACTTCGGAGATGCCTGTATCAACTACTAATGATGTGGAATTAACTGCGGCTAATAATGTCATTATTGAAGATGAAATAAAAGAAATGAGCGTATTTAAGTTAGAAATTGAAGAACCGGCAGTAGAAGAAAAAAATATTTTACCATTGTTTGAAACACCCATTGAAACACCTACTGAAAATATTGAAGTTGCTAACTCTCAATTTATAATAAATGATGTAACTGATCGTTCAAATGAAATTATAAATCAAAAATCATCAGAAGATATAACAAGAGAAGAACAAATTCGTTTAGCACAAGATCGTATCAAAAAATTAAAAGAGTTAACACTTAAAATGAAAACACCAGAAGGTCTTTCTCATTTAGAAAAAGAATCCGCTTGGCAACGTAAACAGGTAAGTTTAGATACAACATCTACACCTTCAACTGATTCACAAGTGTCTCGTTTTACGCTGGGTGAAAGTGATAATAAGAATATTGAAATCCGTTCTAATAATTCATTTTTACATGATAATGTAGATTAGTAGTTTAAGCAAATTTTTAAAAAGCCCATTTAGTATCTAAATGGGCTTTTTTATTACTTTGATGGAAAATAAGTTTAAAGAGTTGACCTTTTTTGATACAACTCATGTTTTAATTTCTAATTCTTGCTAGATAATATTCGTTCAACCAAACTATTTCATTAATAATTCTTAAAATAATAAAAACAATAAACTATAGTTAATTACGTTAGTAAATTAGTTAAATTCAACTCATGTTTTCAGAAAATTGGCACAGACGTTTTTTTTTATTTGGATTGATAAGTCTATTTTCAGGTTTACTATTTGGGTCTGCACTAATCAGTATTTCACAATTTCTATTAGGCCTCAACTGGTTCTTGGAAAAAAGATACGCTGAAAAATTAAAGTCTATTTTTTCAAATCCTTATTTCTATATTTTATGTTCTGTGTTTATTCTACACATAATTGGATTTACCTATACAAGTGATATTTATGCCGGATTAAATGATTTGAAAACAAAGGTACCTTTACTTGTTTTTGCTATTATTTTTCTCTCGACAAAACCTTTGTCCACCAAAGAATTTGAATGGCTTTTTAATTTTTTCATAGCTAGCGTAATAATAAGTTCTATTTGGTGCTTTCTGGTATTTAATGGGATAACAAATAAAAAAATCATTGATATCAGAGATGCCTCTGTTTTCATGTCACACATTCGCTTTTCGATTATCATAGCTTTTACCATCCTATCAATATGTTATTTTTCATTTTCAAAAAAAACAATAGTATTGGCAAGTCCATTAATATTATGGTTAGTATACTTTATGCTTAAATTCCAAATGGCAACTGGGCTTTTCGCTTTAGTAACTGTCGCAACTATATTCGTTATAATCTATATGGTGAAAAATACCAATAAATATATTAATCTAATTGTTCTTTTGATATTGACTAGTTTAGCTTATTATTCGTATTTAAAAATAAAGTCAGATTTACTTATTTATAATAAACAACCACTGAACTCATACAACCAATTATTAAAATCAACCATAAATAATAATCTATATGCTCAAGATACTACACAAAATTTGGCGGAAAATGGAAATCTAATTACAGTCAATTTTTGCGACATTGAACTGAAAAAAGAATGGAAAAAACGAAGCAACTTAGATTTTAACGAAAAAGACAATAAAGGAAATAGCTTGCGATTCACGATTTACCGCTATATGTCAAGCAAAGGATTATTAAAAGATTCAAGTGGGATTTCAAAATTAAATAGTAAAGACATCGTAAACATTGAAAACGGCGTATCCAATTTCAAATACGCGGATAACTCTGGATTAGAACAAAAATGGAGAGAGCTTATTTGGGAATACAATGGATATAAAAGAAATGAAAATCCTTCAGGACATACATTATCCATGCGTTTAGAATTCTGGGAAACGGCATTGTTTATTATTAAACAAAACCCACTTTTTGGAGTAGGAACAGGAGACATTCAAACTTCATTTAATCAAGCATACGATCAAACAAATTCTAAATTAAGTAAAGAGTGGAGATTAAAATGTCATAATCAGTATTTAGCTATAACCGTTGCTTTTGGTTTTATTGGATTTATTGTTTTTATTAGCTATCTAATTATTCCTGCTTTAACTTTACGTAAAAAACTACATGATTTATATTGGCCTTTTATTTTAATTATCTTGCTTTCATTTTTAACCGAAGATACCCTTGAAAGTCAAGCGGGATTAACTTTTTTTGGAATATTCAACACCCTATTTATTTGGCTAGCTAGTTGTAAAGAAGAAAAAATTAATCATTCAATTTTAAAACTGCCATAAACGCACTTTGAGGTATTTCAACATTTCCTACAGATTTCATTCTCTTCTTACCTTCTTTTTGTTTTTCTAACAATTTACGTTTACGACTAATATCTCCACCATAACATTTTGCAGTAACATCTTTGCGCATCGCACTAATAGTTTCACGAGAAATAATTTTTGCTCCAATAGCTGCCTGAATAGGGATTTCAAATTGCTGTTTAGGAATTAATTCCTTCAATTTTTCACAAATCTTTTTACCAAAATGATATGAATTACTTCTATGTATTAAACAAGATAATGCATCAACAGGTTCTGATTTTAAAAGAATATCTAATTTAACTAAATCTGATTCTCTCATACCTATTGGGTGATAATCAAACGACGCATAGCCTTTTGAAATTGATTTTAATCGATCAAAAAAGTCAAAAACAACTTCACCTAAAGGCATTTCAAATACTAACTCTACTCTATCTGCTGTCAAATAATTTTGAGTAACAATAAGTCCTCTTTTTTCAATACACAAACTCATAACAGGCCCTATAAAATCTGCTTTTGTAATTATATTTGCTTTTATGTATGGTTCTTCGATGTAGTCAATTCGAGCTGGATCAGGCAAATCACTTGGATTATTTACAGTTACTACATCTCCATTAGTTTGATAGGCAATATAAGATACGTTTGGGACAGTTGTAATAACCGTCATATTAAATTCACGTTCTAATCGTTCTTGCACAATTTCCATATGCAGCATTCCTAGAAATCCACAACGAAATCCGAAACCTAAAGCTAAAGAAGATTCAGCCTCCCAAGTTAATGATGCATCATTAAGTTGCAATTTTTCCATACTGTAACGTAATTCTTCAAAATCTTCTGTATCTACTGGATAAATACCAGCAAAAACCATCGGCTTTACTTCTTCAAATCCGTGGATTCCTTCTGGACATGGGTTCGCAACAGTAGTTAAGGTATCTCCAACTTTTACTTCTTTCGCTTCTTTAATCCCAGAAATAATATATCCCACGTCCCCCGTTTTTACAACATCGCGTGGCTCAGGTTTTAAACGTAATACTCCAATCTCATCTGCATTATACTCCATTCCGGTATTAAAAAATTTAACCTTTTCACCTTTTTTAATACTCCCATTATAAATTCTGAAATACGCAATAATTCCTCTAAAAGAATTAAACACAGAGTCAAATACCAACGCTTGCAACGGTGCGTTTGGATCTCCACTTGGAGCTGGAATTCTATTAACAACTTCCTCTAAAATCTCATGAACACCCATTCCTGTTTTACCAGAAGCTGACATGATTTCTTCTCTATCGCAGCCTAATAAATCAACAATTTGATCCTTTACCATTTCTGGTTCAGCACTCGGTAAATCGATTTTATTTAAAATGGGAATTATTTTTAAATTATGCTCCAATGCCAAATACAAATTTGAAATGGTTTGCGCTTGAATGCCTTGAGCTGCATCTACAATTAATAAAGCTCCTTCGCACGCAGCAATTGATCGGGAAACTTCGTAACTAAAATCAACATGTCCGGGTGTATCAATCAAATTTAAAATATATTTTTCACCATTATAACTGTAGTCCATTTGAATAGCATGGCTCTTAATGGTAATCCCTCTTTCCTTTTCTAAATCCATGTCATCAAGCACTTGAGCTTGCATGTCGCGCTTAGATACGGTATTTGTATATTCTAATAACCTATCAGCTAATGTTGATTTCCCGTGATCGATATGAGCAATGATGCAAAAATTTCGTATGTTCTTCATTTATTTAATTTAGAACGTAAAGATACATTTTTGAAAGTGAATTTTAATAATTAGAACTAAAATATATCACATAAACAAAAAGAGTTGACTAGCAACTCTTTTTGTGTTTAAATGAACTAATAAATAAAACATTATTAATTTGAATCGCCAAGTAAAGTTAAATGTCCTGTTTTAATAATTTCTTTTCCATCAATTGTATACACTACTAAGGTAAATACATAAACCCCTTGTTCACAAATCTTTCCTTTATACTTTCCGTCCCAGCCAATTGTAGTGTCCTGACTTTTGAAAATTTCAACTCCCCATCGGTCGAAGATACTTAGTTTAAAAGATTTTATGCCATAACCTACTGGCATAAATTGCTCATTATCTTGATCGCCATTTGGTGAAAACGCATTTGGTATATATAAACCATAATCATTTGTTACATTGATGCATACTTCATCATAAGCCACACATTGATGATTATTTTCTCCTTTTATAATATAGCAGGTTGTAACTTTTGGTGCCACTTCTACTGTTGAACAAAAATTACAATTTAAAACACTGCCCGCAGGATTTAAATAACCAAAGTTTGTAACATTCGAGCTGCCTTGTAACACATACGCTTCATCACTATTGATTGTTGTATCTCTTCCAGCATATACAATAGGTAACGGATTCACAACTATTTTTACGGTTCCTGTTTTTGAACATAAACTACCATTTGAAACAGTAACTGTATACTCGGTTGTTACTATCGGTTTTACGACCGTACTCGCAACATTTGGGTTTGCTACACCTATTGTTGGCAACCAACTATACGTTATTCCTCCTGCTGCAAAAATAACTTTAGATTCTCCTAAACAAATACTATCTGTATTTGAGGTGTTAATTACTATTGGCGCTATGACATTTACTAAAATAGTTTGCGTGGAGGTACACGATAAACTGCCTGATACATTTTCTCCAAGAACTGAATATACGGAAGTACTTGAGGGTGTTATTGTTAACGAATTAGTAAATACGCTACCAGGCGTCCACGTATAATTTAAAGCACCTGATGCGGTCAGATTTATTGAGTTACCCGCACATACTGTTGAAGGGCTTGCAACAGCAATAAGATTTGGTACTGCTAACACATGCAATGACACGGT
>JBIISW010000183.1:0-4365 GCA_044340865.1 Bacteroidia bacterium
ACGCTTAAGCAAGATGATTTACCATTAGATAATGATGAGATTAAAAAAGGTGTTGCTCCAAAAAAATTAATGTCATCTACAAAAATTGCGAAGTATATTGACCAACCTCGTCAACGATTTATGTATGTATTCGACCCAAATGTGAAGTGGTCGTTTTGTATTGAATTGATGAAAATTTTGCCTGATAATCCAAATGGTGTTTATCCAGTTTGTGTAAAAAGTTTAGGAGCTGCGCCAAAACAATACAAACAAACTGCTATGGCTAAACAAGAATTAACAACGGATCAATTAATTGCATCTATGTTAAATGAGCCTGAGATTGAAGATGAAAGTGAAATTTATAAGGCCATTAAAAATGACACCAATGGCATTGATGATGGGGATTTAAATCATTTAGAAGCAGAAGAGGGTGAGGATGCTGAACATGATGAAGAAGAAGGTTTTGAAAATGACGAAGAGGAAGATGATCATGAAGTACCCGAAGATTATGGTAATGATGATGATCACTAATAAATAATTTAAAAACAAACAAATAAAATAACATACACAATGAGCATTCAAGAAAAAGCAAATGAAGCCTATGAAAATCAGTTAAATGATTGGATTAATCAAGAAAAAGCGGCGATTGATTTAATCGGAACTATTGGAAAATTATGGTTTGAAAAATCAATTGAATTAATATTATTTAGAAATCAGTTAGTTGATAGAAGTGCTAGTGAAATCATGAGTTTGCATTTATATGCAAAAGATATTGTAAAGAAATCAATTTCGGTAAACGATACCTCATTATTGGCTAGTATTATTTTAAATACAAATGTGTGTGCATCACGTATTGATATTGGAAAATTAGCTTTTGAATATCAACAAGAAAAAACAAATTATAAAACAGCAAATGAATTTATTAATGATAAATTAAAAAATTTAATTAATGTAACTACAACTCATTCGCCTAAAGATGTTGTATTGTTTGGTTTTGGGCGAATAGGTCGTTTAGCAGCACGCGAAATCATTTCACAAGCTGGTAAAGGCGAACAATTACGTTTACGTGCTATTGTAACGCGTGGTAACAGTAGTGAAGAAATTGTAAAACGCGCCGATTTACTTCGTACGGATTCTGTGCATGGTAATTTCCCTGGTACTGTTATTGAAGATTTAGAAAATAAGGCTTTAATTATTAATGGACATACTGTTCATATGATTGATGCGAAAAATCCTGAAGATGTTGATTATACCATGTATGGAATTGATAACGCTTTATTAATTGATAATACAGGTGTTTACAGAAATGATGTTGAATTAGGTAGACATTTAAAAGCAAAAGGAATTGAAAAAGTGTTGTTAACAGCTCCTGCATCTGGTAATGTTCCAAATGTAGTGCATGGTGTCAATCATGAAACAGTTGACTTAAAAACACAAAAAATATTTTCTGCTGCATCTTGTACAACAAACGCTATTATGCCGATTCTTTATATCATTGATAAAGAATTAGGAATACAAAAAGGACATATTGAAACAGTTCACTCTTATACAAACGATCAAAATTTATTAGATAATTATCATAAAAAATCGCGTCGTGGTCGTTCTGCAGCATTAAATATGGTTATTACTGAAACAGGTGCTGAAAGTGCTTTGAAAAAAGTATTACCGCATTTGTCTGGTAAATTTACGGCTAACTCTGTGCGTGTACCAACGCCAAATGTATCATTAGCTATTTTAAATTTAAATATTAATAAAGAAGTAACACGTGAAGAGGTGACCGAAATCGTTAGAAACTATTCATTAAATGGCGCATTGGTTGAACAAATTCAATTTGCGTTTAGTAACGAATTAGTATCTTCTGATATCATTGGAAATCCTTGCCCTTCTGTATTTGATAGCAATGCTACGATCATATCTCCAGATAAAAAGAGTATTGTGCTATACGTGTGGTATGATAACGAATATGGTTATACACGTCAAGTTATTAGGTTCTCTAAGCATATTTCTGAAGTAAGAAGAGCAATTTACTATTAATCGTTAAATTGATTTCATTTCAAAAAAAAACCTAACTGTTGCATCAGTTAGGTTTTTTTATTTTAGGATTTATCTAAAGAATTAATGTTGTTTCCATTTTTCATCTTTACCTTTAATATAAGGTATTTTAGAAGAATCTAATGTTTGTTCAATTGTTTTTAACTGTGCAATAATTAAATCTAATTTTGCTCTAAATAATTGATATTCTTCTCTTACAATACTTATATTTTCTTTTTGGGTAGTCGTTACACCAGCAGTACTTTCATACAATTGATACGTTACATTGCCTAACCGATTTGCAAAGCTTGGAGGTGTTTCAAATTCTTTTGAGGCTTTGATACCATCACCATAGAACAAAATTTCACATTCCTGTAAGGCAAGTTTTATGTTTCGTACATTCTCTAATAATTTCATGTCTGTGTTTGGATAAGTTGTCAGAGCTAGTTTGATGTACTCCATTTTTTCTTTGTATTCATTCATTAGTCTTTCTGACCCACTCATGCTACGGTTGAGTTCGGAAACTTCCATTTTAAAGTTTGTTAATTCTAAATTGGCTTTATTATTTTTTAGTTGACTATTTAAACTTTTTATTTTAAATGCAGTTTCAGAAATTATTTTTTCAGCTACTCCATTTTTTAAAAGATAAATTTCAACGGTGTATTTTCCTGGCATAACTAAATGCCCATCATCGCTACTTTCATATCGGCCTGGCTTCGGTTTATTCGGATTTAATGGGCTTGTTGTTTCCATTCTTAAATTCCAATTGATTCGATTAATTCCCTTAGCTGGCGAACTTGTTATTCTTTTTAGTTCTTTCCCAGTAGTGTCTTTAATAACCCAAACCAGTTGAGATGTTTCTTCTTGCTCTTCTTTTCTTAACTCATCAAAACTTGGATAATTGTTGTCTTTTTTTTCTTTTTCTAATTGCTCTTGTTTTTCTTGTCGAATGCTTTTTAATGATTTAAATTCATCTTTCATATATAAAGAAAATACAGCGCCAAACATCGGATTTTGAGCAGCCCATAAATCAGCACCTTGAGATCCTGTTCCAGTTAAACCTAATGGAGAAGATGGAACATAAAGCAAAGCTTCTTTTACAGGAAATAAAAAAGCGCGTTGTGACAAGGTTTCTTTTTTTAATTGACGTAATGGCGAGTAATTATCTAACACATAAAAACCTCGTCCAAACGTGGCTGCCACTAAATCATTTTCTCGTTTTTGAATATCAAAATCATACACGGCAATAGTTGGCAATCCATTTAATTTGACCCAGTTTTTTCCGCCATCATTGGTGAAATAAGCGCCAAATTCGGTGCCAACAAACAGTAAGTTTGGATCTTCAAAATCTTGTTTAATGCAATACACTGATCCTCTGATTGGCAAGTTGCCTGTTATGTTCACCCAAGTTTTTCCTTTATCAATACTTTTTAAAACATAGGGCTTAAAATCGCCAGAGCGATGATTGTTAAATACAGCAAATACTTCATTTTCGTCGAACAATGAAGCGGATATCATATTAACACGCGTGTTTTTTGGCACGCCAATAAATGTTTCTATTTTTGTCCACGTAGCGCCTGTATTTTCTGAAACTTGTATTAATCCATCATCTGTTCCTGCATATAATAACCCTTTCTTTTTAGGTGATTCATCTAAGGCAATTATGTTACCATAGATGGTCGTCGATTGGTTTTTCATCACGGCATCAATAGACCAAACCTGTCCCATCACTTTTAATTTATTTCTATCAATTTGTTGTGTCAAATCATTTGAAATTAATTTCCAATCATCTCCATCATTTTGTGATTGAAATATTTTGTTTGCTGCAAAATAGAGTGTATGATGATCGTGTGGTGAAACTAACAAGGGTGCGTCCCAATTCCAACGGTAGGCTGCTTCTCCTTTTCCTGGAAGTGGTTGTATCGAAATTTTTTCGCCTGTAACTTTATCATAACGAACAAGTCCACCGTATTGAGATTGCGAAAAAACAATGTTAGGATTAGTAGGATTGATAGCAGATTCAAATCCATCACCACCACATGTAATGAACCAATCAGAATTTAAAATGCCTGCATTATTGATGGTTGCAGAAGGACCACCCATTGAATTATTATCCTGCGTGCCACCATAAATAGTATAAAATGGGAATACATTATCTGTTGCAACTTTATAAAATTGAGTAATAGGAAGATTTGCATAATATTTCCAATCCTTCGCATGATTGTATGTTTCATAAATTCCACCGTCACATCCAACGATCCAATGGTCAGTATTTGAAGGTTCAACCCAAATGCAATGATTGTCAACATGTTTCAAATCTTCTCCTGTACTGACGAATGTTTTTCCTCCATCATT
>JBIISW010000055.1:0-14477 GCA_044340865.1 Bacteroidia bacterium
ATTTTAAATGTTGTGTTTTATGAAAAATCATACCTAAAACTATAATAGATATCAAACCGTAAAATATGAGTCCTGATTTTGAACTAATTTTAATGAGCAACTGAGTCGACATCGGTAATTCTGTTCTAGTATGTCTAAATATATCGCTAAACATAGGCACTACAAACGAGAGCATAAATTGTACAATTAAAACGCTCATTGTTAAAACCACAACAGGGTAGGTGAGTGTTCCTATTATTTGTCGGCGCAGTTTAATTGCACTTGTATAAAATTTTCCTAATTCAATTAATACTTCTGATAATTTACCTGATTCTTCTCCGATTTTTATACTTTGATATTCATAAACCGAAAACGTTTTTGAATGCTTATGCATGGCTTCCCAAATAGATAGCCCTGATATAATATCGTTTTTAATTTGTTCTAAAATTATTTTATGTTTTTTTACTTTTTGTTGATCTTCAATAATTTCAAAAGCAGTTTTAATATCAATACCTGAAGATAGGAGCAAGCCTAATTCTGAATAAAATGCTTCTTTTTGATTTTGTCCAAATTTTTTATCAAAAAAAGCAATTTCTACATTTAAGATTGTTGTTAATTTTTCGGCTAAACTTTCTGAAGGTTTATCAGTTGGCACTTTCTTTTGTTGAGCCTTGGTTTCAAATTTTGATAAATCAATTGAACTCATCGGGAGGTACTTCTTCAAGGTTTTTAGTTAAAATGCTTGTTGCATCATATTGTTTATGGAAAGATACATCAAATTTTTGATTCTGAAAAAACACCTGACAGTTAAATTTTTCAATTAAGGTAGAGCTAGTTTCATCGTTATATTTTAAAAATTGGTAGTCTTGTTTTTTAGCAACTAAATAAAACGTATCGGTATGTGACTTAAATTTCAAAACCATATTTTTATCAGTTATTTGCAAAATAGCAGTAACCGAATCCGAATTAAATCTAATGTCATCATCAGTTGTTTTTTCTATTTTATCAGCATGGTTAGATAAAAAATAAAGTGCATTATTAAGCTGATTATAATCGGTAATAAATTTATTTTGAATAGTATAATTTACAAATAATTTCTGAATTTGATTATATCCTAAAAACGAAAACACAACTAAAATACCTGATAGTGTCATACTAACAAGTAATTCAATTATAGTGAATGCTTTTATTTTTTGTTTAATGAGCATAAATGAGTTTATGAATAACACAAATTTCTTTTTCTTGAATTGAAGAAACAGTAATTTTTAAAATGACACAGTCGGGGTAAAGATCTGAACGCTTAATTGTTTTTTTTATAGTAAACTCTTCTTGTTTAAAATTATCATCAAAATAATTATGTTCAATATCACTTTTTAATAAATAGGCATTTGCTATTTCATTTGCTTTTAATTTTATAAAAGGCTGGGTTGATTGTTGAATGTTTAAGTAAATGATAATACCCAAAGTAGAAGTAAATACAATAATTACTATTGCAATTAACACTTCTGGTAATGTATTTCCATTATATTTTTTATTTAAAACCATTGAGCGCAAACGTATTTTTTTTCTTTTTGTAAAAACCAATCAGGAACAACAAGGTGTGTATTGTATTTTTTTGGATTGATATGACAGTTTAGTAAATGATTTTCATAAATGCCTGAAGGCGTTTGTAATATTAAAGTTTGACAAAAAATAGAACCATATAAATTTCCTTGAACTTCGGCATAATTTGAACTATATAAATTTCCAATTAATTCAAATTTAGAATTTACCTTAATCATCATTTTTGATAATTCTAATTTATCATTAGCTGCTAATAAACCGCCTTTAAATTTACATTCTTTGCCAAAAAAAATACCTCTTATGTTTGGGTTTTCTGTTTTACTTGGTGCATTTGAATAAACACAAAAAGAAGAGGGATAATTAAACTCGCAATTGTCTTCTGTAATGATTGAGTCTTTTGCAATGACGTGAACATTACCTTTAAATTTTGTTTTAAAAATAATTTTTCGGGCAATTAGCAATACATTATTAAGTTCACAATTATTTTCAACAGTAATACTATTTGCAGCAATG
This sequence comes from Bacteroidia bacterium, assembly GCA_044340865.1. Lineage (GTDB taxonomy): Bacteria > Bacteroidota > Bacteroidia > B-17B0 > Aurantibacillaceae > UBA4416. Next base: position 2,056 of record JBIISW010000055.1, read on the forward strand.
AGTTTAATGTTGTTTGATAGTTTTACATTACTCAACAGTATTGAGCCTTGCTGTATGACAGTTGTTTTATGTTTAAAAGATTGATTCAAATTATCAGGAATGAAAGACAATAAACTATCCGAATAATTATTGAGTTGATTTTGAATAAATTCAATATCTTTTAAATAAGTAGGATTTAGTCCAGGAATGTAACTTGGCGAAGGTTTTATAAATTCTCTCACTGAATTTAAATCAGAAAAACTAGTTCCTTCAATATATGCTGATTGTACGCCAGCCTGGGGTAAATAGCAATATCCATTAAACTTAATTTTTCCAGCTAAACTAACAGGTCTATTTTGATCTGCAATCATCAAAGCAGTATCTCTAAACGCATTGCATCCAAATAAACCAGTTTGTTGAATTTTGAAATGTGTGTTTTTTGCTTTAACATCAATTAACGTAAAACAACCCCAAGGCGTTTTACGCACTATGACCGAATCGTTATTATAAGACATTTTTTGCCAAGAACCTTCATTAAGTGAACTGAAGTATTCGGACTTGGCAATTTCAAAACCACTTTCTAAACTTAGTTGTAGTTGACTTAAACTAGCCTGAGATTGAACCGATTTAAGATTAAAATAAGCTATTAAAATAAATAAACTTAATATAATAGAAACCAAAATGGAAATGATTATCGAAACATATAAAGCTCCTCCTTTTAGCTTTACCGCAATCATTATGTCTTAATTGTATTTTGTTCAACATTTTTAACCGCTTCACTTTTTTTAGCTTTACGTTTAAATAATGACTTCTTTTCTTTTATTGGAGTTGTTGAATCTTCTTTTGGTTTAGATTCAATTTGTGTTTTTGATTTTTTCTTTTTAAAAAAAATAGTATGTCCTTTTTTATTTTTTATTGTACTAGAACTATCTCTAGATTCTGTCTTTTTTACTTTTTTAAGCTCTTTAATAATCAAATTTCCATTTTTGTATTCTTGAACTAAAATTACTTTACCATTTTTATCGTAAGTTTTAAATTTTCCGTTTAAAACATCATTTTTAAATTTACCAGTTGCAATTAAATCTCCATCTATGTTATATAAACTATAATTTCCATTTTTCTTTCCATCCCTCCAATTTGTAACTTCCTTTAATTTTCCATCAGGATACCAATTTTTCCATTCACTCGATTTTATACCATATTTAAATTCTCCGCTTTCAAACAATTGATTATTTAAATAGAAAGAATGGTAATATCCATGTAATAATTTACCATCATAACCACCTTTGGTTTCCATTATTTTTTGAGAAGTATACCAATGGTAAATTAAATTTACATTAGGTGTAATTTTTTTAGAATCTTTAAGCATTTGAGTTTTAACGGTGTAATTTTCATAATTAACCGTAATATTAAAAGATTTCATTTTATCGGGCTCTACAAAACGTTGAGCAAAACAAAATAGAGTAATTTCTAAAAATATAAGGGTGTAAATAAGTTTGATCATTTTTTATAACTATAATATAAAATTAGCAAATATTAGGCTTGTTTGCAAGTTTGATAATTGCTAGTTTTAAAGTCGAATTCATACTATTATAAATTTGCAACTTTATTTAAGAATTATACATAAAGTCATTAAAAATAATTCTGGAAATAATCAAAACAAATAGCTGTTATTTAAGAATTAACAACAGGTGGATAATTAGGTGGATAATTTTCTCTTTTGATATCGGTTTTTATCGTGGATTATCAAAAAAGTAAAATGTATAAAATCTCCTGAAACCTTTAATATCAATGAGTTTGATAAACTGATAATCCCAGATTAAGTAAGAGTTATTAACTTCCGTACGGGCTACGAAAGTAGTATTAAACCACAACTTAGGTTGTGGTTTTTTTATGAAATAAAAGTTTAATTATTTCGCCAATTTATTTAGAATAGTAATGAGATGAGTAGAAACAATATCCCAGTTAAAGTGATTTTTTATTACATCTAATGAGGCTTGTTTTTTTGAGTCTATATTTTTACAAGTTATAACTTCCTGTAAAGCATCTGTTAGTTCTTTTTGTTCAAGGGGTTTTATTAGCCAACCATTATTGTTATTGACAAGTTTAGACACGGCACCAACATCTGTAGCCACAATTGCTAAACCGCAGGCCATCGCTTCTAAAATGGCATTAGGAAACCCTTCGCTATAACTTGGACAAACCAGCACATCATTTTGACGAAGTAGGTGTTGAATTTTTTCAAAAGATCTTACTTCTCCATGGTAAGTAATTCTAGAATCCTGTATTTTATCGTTAGTTGCAATAGGTCCAATAAATTCGAAAGTAAATGCACTTTTCTTTTCAATTAAAAAGCGAATAGCCGTATTTAATTCATTAATTCCTTTTCTTTTCTCAGCTCTTCCCATAAATACAAATCTCATGATAGGATTTGTCTGTTTTGATATGGAATCACTAATTAATACGTTTTCAATGCCTGATTCTAATTCAATGATTTGTGTATTATTTACACCTAAAGATTGAATAATTGACGTTATTTTTCCGCCATATGAAAAAACTACATCAGATTTTAAATTTATGTTTTTGACAAATGGCTTTAGTAAATATTGTTGAAGTTTAGATTTTATGCCACTTGTTTTTTGAAACATTTCATATCCATGAAAATTAATTCCAATGTTAGGACACGGTAATCCTTTTTCTTTTTCTGAAATTAATTTCCAACCAGTAAAACCTTTGGCGTAAATAAAATCATATTCTTTTAGCGATGATTTAATTTTTTCAAAAATTAGATTTGAATACCGAAAAGAATTGTAAATATAATGTCCAGGAAATTTGATGGATTTAGGAAAAGGAATGACAATAGCATGAATAAATTTCTTTTCTTCAGCATTAAAACATTCTAATGAATTAATATCTAATTGGCTTTGATTAAAATGAAATAAATCAACATGAATATTGTTTTTTGCTAAATATTTAGCCAAATAAAATGAGTGCTTTTGCATGCCTCCAATAACGTAAGGATAAATTCCGTCTGTGAGTAATGCAACACGCATGTTAATTAAATAACGTTAGATAGTTGCTCAAAAATACGCTCTGTCGCTTTACCATCCCAAAACTTTGGAATGCTACCTTTTTTGTATGTTCCATTCTCGATTTCATTTAAATACGATTTAATTATTTCTAACTCAAATGGAATTAAGGTATTTGTACCTTCAGTGCATGTAATTGGACGCTCTGTATTAGGACGCAACGTTAAGCAAGGGATTTTTAAAAATGTACTTTCCTCCTGAATACCGCCACTATCAGTTAAAATAAATTTACTGTACTTAATTAATTTTTGAAATGCAAAATAGTCTAATGGTTGAGTAAAAATAAGTTCTTCAATCGCTTCGAATTCTTGTTTCAAATTAAAATTTTCAATATTTTTTAAAGTACGAGGATGAACAGGAAAAACAATCTTATACGATTTAGAAATATGCAAAAGTAGATCTAATAATTTTCGCAATCCTTCCTTTGTATCAACCGTTGCAGGTCTATGCATGGTTATAAGTACATATTTTTTTTGCTCTAATTGTAAAGTGTTTAGAATATCAGATTCCTCAATTTCTTTTTCAAAGGCAACCATGGTGTCAATCATTGTATTTCCAACAAAAAACAGATTACGTTCATCAACGCCATCATTTATTAAATTGTCCCAACCACTTTGTTCAGTCACTAAAAAATAGTTAGTAATATTGTCTGTAATGATTCGATTATGTTCTTCAGGCATTGTTTTGTCATAACTCCTCAGTCCACTTTCAACATGTGCTATTTTTATGTTTAATTTATTAGCTGTAATGGCAGCAGCAACTGTTGAATTAACATCACCGACAACCATAATTAAATCGGGTTTAAATTCAGTAATCACAAGTTGTTCAAGCTTCATCATGATTTCAGCAATTTGTGTATTAGCTGAAGCTGTTGTTGTAATATTTAAAAAATAATCGGGTATTAAATTGAATTGTGTAAAAAACACATCCGCCATTTTATGGTCGAAGTGTTGTCCGGTATGTACAATTTTTAAATCAATATTTTTATACTGAGAAACAACTTTTTTAAATTGAGTGACTTTAATGAAATTTGGTCTCGTTCCAATAACGACTAATATTTTTTTTGCATCCATTATAAAAAATTATTTATCGTAAGGATATTTTACGTAGGTTATTTTAAAAATAGGTTTGTAAGCATTATTGGAAGTCCCACCAAATACAACTCGGTTTAATCTGTCATCACGCCTAATTACGAATGCTCTATTGGGTTGTGCGTTTACTATGTAAAAACCATAGTTAGTAATTTTATTAGTAATTATTTTCTGTACTTGTCTAGCAATATTAAATACATATTGCTTGTTTGTTGCATCATAATTACCACTGTATTTTAAAAAATCAGTTGTTTCAAGTTGGTCATAAACAAGTTCTTCTCTGCCTGAACCCATCGAATCTGCCAATAATGCTAAAGAAGCAGGGTAGTTGTATTTTGAATCAAATAGAGATTCATCTACTTTGATAATTAATTCAGCTCGGCTTATCGATACATTTTGTGAATCAGAAAAGTTTTTTAAGTAAGGAATAGTTAATCGCGTCCGCGTTCCACCAAAGCAATTTAAATATAAATTAGTTTCACCCCTTTGAGTAATACCATTCAGTTGATCAAATAAATTAACTGAAGCACCAATGTTGTAATTATGTTTAATATGATTAAATCTGGCTGCATCAGTTCCTTTAAATGTAAATTTAAATACTTGTCCTTTTGAACTAATGGATCCACTCTCATGGTAATAAAAGTTGGCGCCAGACAAAGCATCATCCAAATCAAATCGTCTGATAGCGCCTTCTGTTGGGGCATTTAAATTACTAGTTTCGGTTGTAATATAGAATCCTTTATTGGCGGCTAAAAATGCTGTGTTATTTACTAAATTACTATTTGTTTGTAATATATATTGAGCCATATTATAGTCGAGGGGGAGTACTAAGCAAAGACCTGTACCTCTTACAACATATTTGGCTTTAACATGGGATACTGTAGAATTTGATTTTGAAAGTGTAGAACTTGAATAATTACTGTGATTGCTTGTGCTACTAGTTGGTATGATTTTTTCATTTAGTACATGCACATCATAGGTTAAAACAGTATTTGTATCTCCAATAAATTGGCCTGACCAACGTAATACAATTTCGGCCGAGTCTAAAATTGGATTAACACCGAAACTCACGTTCGTTAAGTTATTGGCAATGGATAAATTTGTGTAAATACTAGCATCGGTTCTACCAAAAACGGGATCTAAGGTTGAGCCTAAAAATTTGTATTGGTCGTTATAGCTTTTTACAAATTCAACTTTTTGCGTATACATTTTTATTGTAGATGTATCACTTATCGTTACTCCCAATAAATCATTTTCAGGTTGTACATCCAATCCTAAAATACTATCTGCCGAATTTTTTTTACACGATAGAATAATAGTGAAGATTATAAAAAACAGACCGATATTTAATTTTCTCATAATATGTAATTTAAAACGCATAATTACTTAAAATTATGCGTTTTAAATAGTTAAAAAGTTCAAAAATTTAATTAGTTATTAATCTGTTAAAATGGTTGATTCTTCTAATATCATATCGTAGAATTCGTTATAGGCATCAGCATATTCTGCTTCGCCCTTATATTCTAAAATAGGTTTACCTGATTTTTTAGCATACTTAATAATTTCAGGATTAGTCACCTCACATCCAAATGCAATGCCATCAGAAAAATCAATGGCAAGCTTCATTAAATTGATATAACTTGCTTCTTCAATGTGCTTTAAATCTTTTTTGCTAATTCCTTCAATAATGGCTTTCTCTATAATTTTTTTATTTAATGATTTCGTAAACTCTTCATCATAAATGGTGTAAATTATTTTCGATTCAGCAAATAATGGATCTTCAATAAATCCTTTTTTAACATATAAAGGCAATAAGGCTGTAAACCAACCATGGCAATGAATGATATTGGGAGCCCATCCTAATTTTTTAATGGTTTCGATAACGCCTCTATTAAAGAAGATAGATCGTTCATCATTATCATCAAAATATTTATTTGTGGCTTTGTCTTTTAAAATTGATTTTCTGTTAAAATAATCGTCGTTATCAATAAAATAAACCTGCATTCTGGCAGTTGGAATAGAAGCCACTTTGATAATTAAAGGATGATCGGCATTATTAATAACAATATTCATTCCAGATAAACGAATAACTTCATGCAATTGATGGCGTCTTTCATTTATATTGCCATATTTTGGCATAAAAGTTCTAATTTCTTTACCTTTTTCTTGAATGGCTTGAGGTAATCTTCTTCCAATCTTCCCTAAATTGGTTTCATCTAAATAGGGTGTAATTTCTTGCGACACAAAAAGAACTCTTGCTTTTTTCATAAAATTGGTTTAATATTCGATTTATATAAGGACACTACAAAAGTAATAAAAAAAAAACCATATATCAAAGTATTATTTAGCTTTGAAGCCAATTAATTACGATTAAACACTTAATAAATGCAAGTATTTCACACTATAGATGAATTAAAAATAAAGTTAGCAGAATACACCATTTTAGATAAAACAATTGGTTTTGTACCTACAATGGGTGCTTTACACGACGGACACGTTTCTTTGATAAATTTTTCTAAAAAACAATGTGATATTACGGTGTGCAGTATTTTTGTAAATCCAACTCAATTTAATAATTCGGAGGATTTAGCTCGTTATCCCAAAACTCCAGAAAACGACATTTTATTATTAACGCATGCGGGCTGCGACTTTTTGTATATGCCAACGGTGGATGACATTTATCCACCTGATTTTAATCGAACATTTCATTTTGGGTATTTGGAAACGATTTTGGAAGGAGCATCTAGAGCCGGTCATTTTAATGGTGTAGGGCAGGTTGTAAGTATTTTATTAGAGGGCATTAGACCTCATAAGGCTTTTTTTGGAAGTAAAGATTATCAACAAGTTATGATTGTAAAAGCATTGGTTAAACAATTAAACTTACCTGTTGAAATCGTTTCTTGTCCCATATTAAGAGAACCAGATGGATTAGCGATGAGTTCTCGTAATATGCGATTAACGGCTCAAGAGAGAAAAGTGGCTGCTTTAATACCAAAATTTTTGAATGAAGTGAAAGGAATGATTAAGCCATCAGGAATTGATGAAGCTAAAAAATGGATGAAACACCAAATTGAAAGTGAACCTCTGATGACCTTTGATTATTTTGAAGTGTGTGATGCCACATCCTTACATGAATTAAAAGTATATGATGAAACGGTTTCAACGGTTTTACTCATTGCTGTTTTTGTTGGTAAAATAAGACTGATTGATAATTTAATTATCTCATAAGTTGGTTTAATAAACAAAGTATATTACCAAATTTCGAATTGATTATACAGCATCATTTTTCCCCATTTTTCTTTGCCAAAATCTTTACTTATTTGTGCTTTTAATTCGGACGTTTGATAGATTTTTTCTTTTGTTTTTTTTGCTAGTAGTACATCTAAGGTTGGTTTAATAATTTCTACACTTTTAGCAAAATAAATAACACCGCCATCTTCCGTTGCTAATCCTAATATAACACCTGGCAGTCCTCCTAGACTTTCTGGCCCGATACAAGCATTTAATTCTGTGCAAAACCAAGCATACAATCGGGTGCTATCATTAACAGTTAAGATTGCTTTTCTGCATTGATAACCGCAAATATTTCTTTTGTTTTCAGTTATTTTCCATTGACACTGTCTTATAGAATCAATCAACAAAAAACGTTCGCCCCAAATTGTTTTTATCGTTAGTCGCTTATTTGTTAATCTATTTTGATAAACTGAATTTTTGTTCGTACTCCAACTCATTTTTTCAACTAAGTCGGTTTCTTGTGGTTTAAAGGCAGATAACGAATCATTAAAATATAACTCAAAAACATCTATTTTGTTTTTATCCTCTTCTTTTAACCAATCTTTGACATCACCATTGTTTTTAAATTTTTTATACAAATTTGTTTTACGCTCATAAGTGATTTTACCACTTTTAATTTGTGAATGAATTGTATTTACATTTAAAAAGAAAATACACATACATAATAATAAATTACATTTCATCATCTTCTTCTTTTGTTTTGCTGCTGTTAAATTTAAATGTGGCTTTTAATAAAAAATAGCGTGTGATAATGTTTGTTTTTGTATCTGTAATAATATTAGTCGTGATGTTTCTATTCACATTAATATTTTGATTTAAAATATCGTAAGCATAAACTCCTAACATAAAATTCTCTAGTTTGAAAAATGTTTTTTGTATAGAAGCATTCCAAACGGTATAATTTATATTATATCCATTTGCTCGCTTTGAATTTACAGTGAAATCAACATCTGTTTCCAATTGAATTTTTTTAGGAAGTTTGATGCTCACATCTCCAACAATTCCTTTTGAACTGTATGGCTGTGTGTTGGTTGAATTTAGTGAAGAGTAGGCATAGTTATAATTCACCCAAGGATTAACTCTGAAATTAATTTTTTCAAAATTTAATCGTATTTCTAATGAAAAACTTGATTGTATATCAATCGCATTATTGAGTGTATTATTTATATAGTCTTTGTTACATAAATAAGAAGCGTTTAGATTTGGTTGAATTTCTAATTTTTTAGAAAAAAATGGTTTACTTGTTCCGATATAGCCACTGATTAAATAATCACCATCCACATTTACATTTTTTGATACCGTTCGTCCAATACTATCAAATAGGGTAGATGTTGTAATATCGCTATTGGTATATATTGTAGTAAATCCCATCCAAGTATAACTACCTGTTATCGATTTCCATGAATTGAAATTTAAATTTACTTCATGACTTAGTGTTGGTAATAACTTGGGATTTCCAATGGTAACAAAATTTGGATTACTATTATCAGTAATAGGTTGTAATTGACTAATTGTTGGATTTAAAGATGATATTTTATAGTTTGCATTTAATTGTTTACTGTCGCTAAATTTATAACGAAAGGTTGAAAATGGTAATAGGTTGGTGAAGTTTTGTTGAATGATTTGTTGCTTAAAAACATTATTATTTTCAATGTTTACGGTTCGAACTTTAGCTCCTAATGTAAATCGTGTTTTTTTTACTTCATAAATAAATTTTAAACCAGCTCTGTGCGTTTGTTTTGTATTTATAAAGTTGTTCGTTAATGTGGAATCGAGTAGGGTATATTCACCACCACTATTATTTAGCGATTTTTTATCTTGATTACTGTTTAAATATTGAAAATCATACGATGTCTCTAATTTAATTTTTTTTGATAAAGGTTCTAAAAACGTAAACCCTAGTGAATGATTTCCACTTGCGTTTAAGTTGGATTTTTTTTGATTTATTGAATTTAAATTCTGAGTTGTATCAGTAAAAAAGGTGTTGTTTGTTTTTAAAATACCAGATTCATTATTTGAGATGATGTTGCTACTATAAGCGAGCACTAATAGACGGTCTTTCTTTTTAAACCGCCTTGATAGTTTTATATTGTTTGTTAAATCAAGGCCATTGCTATTGCCTTGTGTATTAATTTCAGTATTTCTTGTTTTAATATAATTTGATGTTAAAAAATTTGTTTCATTAGTACTTGAAATACTATTATTTAAAACTTTAACAGTAGATCTAAAATTTAAATCTGTTAATGAATCTATTTTCTGTTCGATGCCAAAATTAACGGCATGTGTTTCATTTTTTTGCAAGGCATTAATTTCGTTCGCTGTTGTGTACGTTGTATCTGTTAAAAAATATTGTGAGTTTGTATTTGATTTTGATTTTAATTGATTAGTGTTGTAGGAATAGTTGAAGTTTAATTTTGTGTTTTTAGACACCTTATCTGTGTAGTAAATACCAGTTTTTAATGTTTGTGGAATTCCTTGTGCAGCAGAGTTCATATTACCAAAAAACATTTCTCCATCTTCTCCTTCCGTTTGATCAAATTCACTATTTAAACCATATTTAAATGCGTCACCCCAACCAAAGCTTGATCTTGGAGTATTACTACCCAGGCCAAATACCGACACTTTTAATTTTTTCTTAAAGTAATTTCCTAATAATTCTCCTTCGTAGAATTTTTGAAAATCGCTAGCACCCGTTAATTTCCCAAAGTAGCCTTTCTTAGCTTCGTCTTTCAATTTTAGATTTAAAATTTTTTGAGTTTCTTCTCCTGTGCTTGATGCTGCTTGATCTTCCGTTTTTTTATCATAAACTTGAATAGATTCTATGGAATTAGCATTTAAGTTTTTTGTTGCAACTGTTGGGTCACTTCCAAAAAACTCATCGCCATCCACAAGTACTTTATCTACTTTTTTTCCTTGCGATGTAATTTTTCCGTCCTTATCTACTTTTAGTCCAGGTAATTTTTTGAGTAAATCTTCAACCGTTGCATTTGCCTTTACCTTGAAGGAATCAGTTGTATAAATTAAAGTATCACCTTTATAGTAAATAGGATCTCTGAAAGCAAAAATGGTTACTTCTTCTAAACCAAGTGTTTTTGGTGATAGAATTATTTTCCCAAAATCGTAATCTAGATTTTTCGCATTGCCAAAAATAAAAAAGCCTTGATCGGCAAATTTTGGATGAGAAATAATGACTTGATAGGTATCAATTGGAAGCTCTTTTATTGTGAAAAAACCATTATCACCGGTTCTACTAAATTTCACTAAAGTAGAGTCAGATAATTTAACAGCCATAATGATGGCATCTTTTAAAGGTCTTTTTGCAGTCGTATCTTGTAAATTACCAGAAACACTAAGCTTTTGTGCGAATGAGGAAACCGTTGTTGTAAGAATAAAAAATAGAAATAGTTTCTTCATAAATTATTGACTTTTATTAGTGCTGAATAATTATAATACCAATATATCAATAAGTTACTTCTGTTTTGAAGAATGTTTACTTTTCAGCATTCATTTTAATTGCTAAATCCACTAATCTACTACTGTAACCGTATTCATTATCATACCAACCAATAATTTTTACTAAATTACCTACAACACTTGTAAAATCTGCATCAAAAACGACTGAATGCGAATTTCCAATCACATCAGTTGAAACGAGTGGATCTTCAGTATATTCTAAAACATGGTTTAATTCATTTTCTGAAGCGATTTTAAAAGCTGCGTTAATTTCTTCAACACTTGGATAATTAGTTAATACACACGTAATGTCTGTCAAAGAACCATCAGGCACTGGAACTCGCATACCACAACCACCTAATTTTGATTCAAGTTCTGGAAAAATTTTGCCTAATGCTTTTGCAGCTCCTGTACTTGTGGGAATGATACTCATACCGGCAGCACGAGCTCTTCTTAAATCTTTATGAGGAGCATCATGTAATCGTTGATCTCCTGTATAGGAATGAACGGTTGTTACATAAGCCTCTTCAATTCCCCATTGTTTCAATACCGCTAACATTGGTGCGGCACAATTAGTCGTACATGATGCGTTTGAAACAATTAAGTCATCGGCATGTAATAATTCATCATTTACGCCCATGACAATTGTTTTTATATCATCGTCCTTAGCGGGTGCAGACAATATGATTTTTTTTGCACCAGCATTCAAATGTTTTGTAGCTGATATTTTATCTAAGAATAAACCGGTGCATTCAATCACAATGTTGATGTCTAACGCTTTCCAGGGTAATTTTTCAGGATCTTTTTCTGAAAATATTTTAATTTCAGAATCATTTACATAAATATGATTATCATCGTGTTTAATATCAGCATTGAATTTGCGATGAACGGAATCGTATTTTAATAAATGTGCGAGAGTGTTAGAATCCGTGATATCGTTTATTGCAACAATATTAATATGAGGATTAAAAAATGCAATTCTAAAAAAAACCCTTCCAATTCTTCCAAAACCGTTAATGGCGATGTTTATTTTTTTCATAAAGTATTATTTTATGTAAAGTTACTTAAAACAAAAAGAGTTTCCTTCAAAAAGGAAACTCTTTTTGTTATTTTTATAAAATAGTGGTTTATGATTTTATTTTAATCATTCCTTGAGCCATTTTAATAGCTTCGTAAAGATTAACAACACCACCTGTTTTAGATAATTCTTTAAATTCAACCATTTCATCTTTTGTACCTGGTTTAACAACTTGCAAATCGCTGTAATTTTTCACAGAAGATTTCATTAAAATCTTTTTGATTTGTTTAGGAGTTAGTTCAGGAAAATAAGATTTTAAAACTGCAGCCACACCTGCTACTACAGGAGCTGCCATACTTGTACCACTAAAATCTTGGTATTTATTTTCAGGAGTCGTAGAATGAATATCTACACCTGGGGCAAACACATCCACTGTACGTTCTCCATAATTACTGAATGGAGCAACCATTGCATCTTTGTCTTTCCAGCTTAATGCAC
>JBIISW010000053.1:0-14756 GCA_044340865.1 Bacteroidia bacterium
CATACCTTATATTATATATGCAGAAGCAACTCCAAATCCTGCTTCCTTAAAATTTGTAGCTAATAAGATTTTAATTAACCAAAAAGGCGCTAGTGCAGAATATAAAAATAGTTCTGAAACTCAAACAGCTCCTATAGCGGCCAAACTGTTTCAATTTCCATTTGTAAAAACAGTTTTTATCTCTGCTAACTTTATTACAATTACAAAAGCGGATAACATTGATTGGGATGACATTACAATCGAATTGCGCAGTTTTATTACTGAATATTTAAATAATGGAAATTTAATTGTTACAGCTCTTCCTAAACAAGAGGTGGCTATTGACAATACCTTTACAGAAACTAAAACTATTAGCACACAGCATAATGCGCCAACAAACGATGTAGAGGCTAAAATAATTGAAATACTAGATCAATATATTCGTCCAGCAGTTGAACAAGATGGTGGTTTAATAACATTTAAAGATTTAAAAGAAGGTGTTGTAACCGTTCAAATGCGTGGTGCGTGTAGTGGCTGTCCTAGTAGCACCATGACTCTTAAAGCTGGAATTGAAGCATTATTAAAACGTTTATTGCCAGATGCAGTAAAAGAAGTGGTTAGTGAAGCTTTGTAAACTACCTTAGTTTAATCTTTCTTTTTTAAATAGGCTAATTATGTGTGAAACTAATAATCAACGTTAATTAACACTCATAAAAAAATTGCTTGACAATGAGATACTTATAAACTCATGTAATTAACAATTTAGCCGTTTAAAAATAAAGTTTAGGTTAATAACTATCTATAAAAAAATCAAGGTTTGTTAACATCAACTTTACTTATATAAAATTTACAGAACACAAAATTTACTTTTAAAAGTTTAATGGTGGTTTTTACAATTTTACACACATAAATAACAAGGTACTTTTTAAAAAAATTATGAAATCATAAAATAAACGCTGTATTGTTTATTACTCTATATTAAATTAATTTTCAATGCTTTATATTTATTATTAATGTTTGTCAAATGTTAATAGACTAATAACAAGTTATAAAACAACTAAATAAAGAATTAATTTTGCACCATACTAACAGCTTATATACTATACCTATAATTTTAAAATTTTAAAAAATATAATTATTATAATATGAATTTAGAAAAAGGTTACCTCGAAAAAAAAATTGATTCATCGCTTGATTTGTTCAAAGAAATTGCGCATCTTAAGAAAAGCAAGAATGCAATCATACTTGCTCACTACTATCAAAACTCTGATATTCAAGATATTGCAGATTATATTGGGGATAGTTTAGGGCTTGCTCAACAAGCAGAAAAAAGTAATGCAGACATCATTTTATTTGCTGGAGTACATTTTATGGCCGAAACAGCTAAAATTTTAAATCCAAAAACAAAAGTGTTAATTCCGGATTTAAATGCTGGTTGTTCTTTAGCTGATTCTTGTCCAACTGATGAATTTTTGGCTTTTAAAGCTGCTCACGCTGATCATATTGTGTTAACCTATGTAAATTGTACTGCGGAGATAAAAGCGCTCTCAGATGTCATTGTAACGTCTACAAATGCAGTTCAAATTGTAGAATCATTTCCTAAAGATCAAAAAATTATTTTTGCACCAGATAAAAACTTAGGAGCTTACATAAATAAGATTACTGGTCGAAATATGGTCTTATGGAATGGTAGTTGTATGGTTCATGAGCTATTTAGTTTAGAAAAATTAGTAAAACTCAAAGCTCAACATTCAAAGGCTTTGGTATTAGCTCATCCTGAATGCGAAGCGGAAGTATTAGAATATGCTGATTTTATTGGAAGTACTAGTGCACTTTTAAATTTTAGTAAAACATCTACTGCACAAGAATTTATTGTTTTAACAGAAACAGGAATTATTCATCAAATGCAAAAGGCAAGTCCAACTAAAACGTTTATTCCAGCGCCACCAACTAATAATTGTGCTTGTAATGATTGTCCGTATATGAAATTAAATTCGTTAGAAAAAATTTATACAGCCTTAAAATATGAGCAACCAGAGTTATTAATGAGTGATGAATTAATAATAAAATCAAAAAAACCAATTGAAAAAATGTTAGCCTTATCTGCTAAATTTGGATTGTAATTAAATTTATTTTTTTGAAATATTAATGATAAATTTAAATTTTAAACTTCATACCATTGTCAAAAAACTTCTTTATACTCTTCCTATTTAATTTCTTTTGTTTAGTTATTAAAAGTCAAGATATTAATCCTAATGGATATAATATTTTTTACTATGATAATGGTGTTAAATCATCTGAGGGAACGATGCGTGATGGAAAAGCAGATGGTTACTGGAAAAATTATTATAAAAACGGTTTATTGAAGATAGAAGGAAATCGTAAGAATTATGTTTTAGATAGTATTTGGAAGTTTTATTCTGATAATGGTAAAATTACAAAGGCAGTTAACTATTTAGATGGTAAAAAAAACGGCTATACTTTAAGTTATGATTCAAATCAACGAATTTCTGGTAAAGAATTTTTTATAAATGATATTAAGCAAGGAAATTCTTTTTGGTATTACCCTTCTGGAAAAACAAAGCAGGTTACTCCCTATGTAAAAGGAAAGCCAGATGGTTATGCGTATGAATTTTCAGAGGATTCCATTATTATTTCCATAATTAAGTATCAAGCTGGAATTTTAGCTAGCATAGAACGAATTAATAGAAAGGATTCACAAGGCAAAAAACAAGGAGTTTTTAAATCATTTCATGAAAACGGCACTCTAAAAGATGAAAAAAATTATAAGGATGATCTAATTGATGGTTATGTTAAAACGTTTGATAAAAAAGGTAATCTATTAATAACAGAGAAATTTAATAATGGAAAGTTAATTAATAATGCCCCAGAATTAGCTAAGCTAGATGTTTATAAAGACTACTATGATGACGGAACTTTAAAATATGAAGGAGGCTATATCAACGAATTACCTGTTGGAATACATTATCATTATAAGCAAAAGTATGTGTGTGATTCATTACCAGTTGCTAGAGATGATACAAGTACAGTAATGATTAAAAAGAAAATTTGTTTAAATAGAGCGGTGCCTGATTCTGCAATTATGTTTAATGAAGGGTTTAAAGTAGAGTATGGGCCAGTTGATAGTTTAAGAAATAAAATTGGAGTGTGGATTGAATATCATACAAGTGGAGAATTTAAAGCAAAGGGGTTATATGCTAATGATAAAAGGATAGGAGAATGGGAATTTTTTTATCCAAATTCTAAATTAGAACAAAAAGGAAAATTTGATAAGAGAGGAAGATTGCAAGGTGATTGGAAATGGTTTTATGAAAATGGTTCTCTGTTAAGAGAAGAAATATATTTAGATAATTTAAGAAATGGCATAATGATTGAGTATACTGAAGATGGTAAAATAATTACTAAAGGTGAGTATATAGATGATTTAAAAGAAGGTCTTTGGTTTTATGAAACACCAGAATATAAAGAATTAGGGAAGTATGTGAATGATAAGCCTGATAGTTTATGGAAACAATTTTATATGCCAAAAGAAAAAATTAAGTTTGAAGGAAACTATGTAAATGGCGATGAAGAAGGTAAACATATATTTTATTATCAAAACGGAAGAAAAATGACGGAAGGTTTTTATAGTGGTGGTTTGAAACAAAATGATTGGAAATTTTATGACGAAGCGGGATATAATTATTTAACTATCTTTTATGAAAATG
The DNA here is from genome assembly GCA_044340865.1 of Bacteroidia bacterium. GTDB lineage: Bacteria > Bacteroidota > Bacteroidia > B-17B0 > Aurantibacillaceae > UBA4416. The sequence goes on from JBIISW010000053.1 coordinate 3,708, forward strand.
ATATAGAAATAAAATTTCAAGGCATAAAAATCAAACCCACTTTTGAAGAAAGTCTAAGAGATTATTCAACGATAAAAAACACGCAAAAAACAATAAAACTAGATAAGTAATTTTCAAAAGTTCCTAATGAATAATCAAACAACGATACAACTTGAAATGGATGCGAACATAGTATCTACGCTTCAAATTTTACCAGTTGCAGCATTAATTTATAATGGCGAAACCTGTGTATACGCAAATGGTGCGGCAATTAATTTATTTGAAGACGACGATTCATTTACTATGCTGTCAAGTAAAGCATATACAGATTTGTTTATTAACGATCACAAATCTTTGATTACGGAACGCCTTAATAGTCTTACTCATAAAGAAACAGAAGAATTAGTTTCTGTAAATATCATCACAAAGAATAACACAGATATTGAAGTTAATGTAGTAATGCGGTCTATTGTTTTTAATAATAAACCATCTGTTTTATCAATTATAACCAATATTTCGGCTGAGAAAAAATTAGAAGATGAATCATTACGGGCAAGATTAGCTGAAAAAAACAATGATATTTTAGTAAAAGTAATTAGAGAAAGAAACGCTGTTCAGGCAAAACTGAATACAATTTTTAATACATCAAGTCATTTAATTTGGACTGTTGATTGTAATTATAAATTGTCATCTTTTAATGAGAATTACCAAAACGTTCTGAATGATTTTTATGGAGCTAAAATAGAAAAGGGAAACGACTATAAATTGCTTTACCAATCAATTTTAAAAGAGGAAGAATATAGCTTTTGGATTGATAAGTTTAAATTGGCTTTTAAGGGTAAAAACATTGTATTTGAAACTCGTCAACTCGTTAAATCTAATGGCACGTTGTATCGTGAAGTTTTTTTAAATCCAACGTTTGATGTTAATCAACATGTAGTTGAAGTTGTTGCTATTTCTCATGATATAACAGAAAGAAAAGTTAATGAGTTAAAGGCTTTAGAACAATCAGCTCAGTTAAATGCCATATTTGAAAGTGGAGATCAATTAATGTGGACGGTTTCTAAAACAAAAACTTTAACCTCATTCAACCAAAATTATTCAAATGCCGTTAGTGAGCTATATAATTATACTCCAACAATAATTAGTCATTCTGAAAACGATATAAATGCGATAGATCCTTTTTGGAACGACAGTTATCAGGATGCTTTTAAAGGAAAAAAGGTGGAGTTTTTTTTAGAAAAAAACACACTCAAAGGAGAGTCGATTATTAGACAAATCATTTTAAGTCCAATAAAAGATTTAGAAAATAATATCATTGAAGTTTCAGGAATTGCATTTGATATTACTAAAAACAAGAAAAACGAAGAAAAAATTTCGCAATCCTTAAAAGAAAAAGAAATATTATTAAAAGAGGTTCATCATCGTGTAAAAAATAATATGCAGGTTATTTCTAGCATTTTAAATTTACAATCCTCTTACGTTACCGACGAATATGCGCTATCTCTGCTAAAAGAATGTCAAAATAGGATAAAATCGATGGCTTACATTCATGAGAGTTTATATCAAACCAAGAACTTTGAAGGTGTTAATTTTACAGAGTATTTAAGCACTTTAAGCAAGAACTTAATCCACACTTATTCTGTAAATTCAAAGAAAGTAAAACTCGTTTTAAATCTATCTGATTTGTTCTTAAACCTTGACTTATCAATTCCCTGTGGATTAATTATTAACGAAATTATATCAAATTCGTTAAAATATGCATTTACTAATAGAATGGATGGAATAATCTTTGTAAATTTAGCAATTGAAAAAGAAATTGTTCGAATTGAGGTTGGTGATAATGGTGTAGGAATTCCTGCGCATGTTGATATAAAACAAACACAAACGTTGGGATTGCAGTTGGTAGACACTTTAATTGAACAGATAGACGGAACTTTAGAATTGGACAGAACAAATGGAACTAAATTTATTATAAAATTTAAAATTTAAAAAATGGAAAACACGACGAGCGTTTATATTGTAGAAGACGAAAGCATTGTTGCAAAAGACATACAAAATAGTTTAAGAAAATTAGGCTACAATGTTCTTGGAATAAGTAATAATGGTGCCGATGCAATTAAACAAATTGTTGAATTAGAGCCAGACATTGTTTTAATGGATATCATGATTAAAGGACCATTAACGGGTATTGATGTGGCTGAAAAAATAAAAAAAGAATACAATATACCAAGTATTTTTTTAACTGCTTACGCAGACGAGAGCACTCTATCAAAGGCAAAAATTACTGAACCTTACGGGTATATCTTAAAACCATTTAAGGAAGTTGATTTACAGTCTAGTATTGAAATGGCTGTTTATAAGCATAAAAAAGATTCTGAGGTAGTAAAAGAGCGTGACTTTTTATATTCACTTGTAGATAATAAAGAAGATTCATCTAGAGATATTTTATTTGTAAAATCGAATAGTCGTTTGGTTAAGTTAAACACTAGTGAAATTTTCTTTGTTGAAGCGCTTAAAGATTATGTTGTGCTTAACGCTCGTTATGCCCGTTATACAATACACTCAACGATGAAGGATATTGAAAAGAAATTAGATAATGGAGATTTTATTCGTGTTCACCGTTCGTTTATTGTACGCATTGATAAAATTCAAACTATCGAAAATCATACGGTTGTTTTAGAAGAAATAAAAAAAGTAATTCCAATCGGCGGTTCTTATAGAGAAGAATTATTGAAAAGGATTAATCTAATTTAAGCGTGCATAAATGTTTTGTTTTAATTTTACTTTCAATTAATCTTTTTTCTCAAAAAAGTAAAATTTTAATAAACAATAATATCAAACACAATTATCCTTTAGGTAGAGTTTATATTATTGAAAAACCTTTCGATACATCAAAATTACTGTTTGCTGGCGAAGTTTCCATTGAAACAGGAACGCGATGTGATAGAATTCAAGCATCATTGCAGAGATTAGAGTTTCGGTGTAAAGAAATTTCATCTAATTCTTATAAGTTAAAATCTTATCAAATAGTAGATACTACTTTGTCAATGATTTTTAGCTGTTACTTTATTAATGAAGTTCAGGCACAACAAATGAAGTTGCAAAAAGTAAATAAACAACTATTTATTTTACACAGTTCGTATGATACTTTGGTTAGAAAAATAGTAATAAATGGAAAAACAGTTTCTTTGTACCAAGACTCCATTATTAGTATAAGTGTTCAAAATAAATGTAATCTTATTTTAAAAACGGCTCAAGAAAGTGAACAGCCAATAAATAAAAAATTAAACGCAGATAAAGAAGCTATGTTTATTTATATTGGTTTTAAAAAGAATTATTTTTACGGAGCAATTCCTGTTGCGGCCTGGTATTTAACTAATAAATTTATTCTACACACTTTTGAAACTTTTTATGATTTGGATTATAATACAGGAAGGTTACTTCTTGACCTTTTCCCAATTGCTAAAGAAATTTCTATTCCTTAGTTTTTAATTCTAAATTTGCAGTCTAATGAAAACACAATATGATGTCATAATTGTTGGTGCTGGTCATGCAGGCTGCGAAGCTGCTGCCGCCGCGGCAAACATGGGTTCTAAAGTTTTACTTTTAACTATGAATATGCAAACGATTGCCCAAATGAGTTGTAATCCAGCCATGGGAGGCATTGCAAAAGGACAAATCGTTCGTGAAATTGACGCCCTTGGTGGTTACAGCGGAATTGTTTCTGATAAATCAGCCATCCAGTTTAGAATGCTCAATCGTTCTAAAGGGCCTGCTATGTGGAGTCCTCGAACACAAAATGATAGAATGTTGTTTGCTTCAACGTGGCGAGAAATGTTAGAACAAACACCTAATGTTGATTTTTGGCAAGACATGTGTCGTGAGTTAATCATTTCACAAGACGGAAAACGCATTGAAGGAGTTGTTACAGGAATGGGTTTAGAGTTTAAGGCCAAAGCTGTTGTATTGACGAATGGAACGTTTTTAAATGGCTTAATTCACTTAGGCGAAAAGCAAATTGGAGGCGGAAGAAGCGGAGAATCAGCAAGTTACGGAATTACGGAGCAATTGGTTAAACTTGGATTTGAAAACGGTAGAATGAAAACGGGAACTCCTCCTCGTGTAGATGGTAGAAGCCTTGATTATTCTAAAATGGAAGAACAAGAGGGTGATTTTGGAACGGACAAGTTTTCTTATCTAGAGAATACATCTCCTTTTTTCTCAAACAATCATTCTCATAAAACTACTCTCAAAAAACAATTACCTTGTCACATCACGTATACCAATCAAGCGGTACATGATATATTAAGAACGGGTTTTGAAAAATCCCCTATGTATTCAGGAAGAATTCAGGGATTAGGACCAAGATATTGCCCAAGCATTGAAGATAAGATCACACGTTTTTCAGAAAGAGATAGACATCAGTTGTTTGTTGAGCCAGAAGGTTGGGATACTGTCGAAATTTATGTAAATGGTTTCTCAACATCATTGCCTGTTGACGTTCAACAAAAAGCGATGAGGTTAATTCCTGGTTTCGAAAACGCGAAAATGTTTCGCCCAGGTTATGCCATAGAGTACGATTATTTTCCACCTACACAATTAAAATTGACTTTAGAAACAAAGTTAGTTGACAACCTTTATTTCGCGGGTCAGATTAATGGAACTACAGGTTATGAGGAAGCGGCTTGTCAAGGACAAATGGCTGGCATAAATGCACATTTAAAAATAAATGAAAAAGAGCCTTTTGTATTAAAAAGACACGAAGCGTATATTGGAGTCTTAATAGATGATTTAGTTACTAAAGGTACTGATGAACCATATCGTATGTTTACGTCACGCTCAGAATATCGTTTACTATTAAGACAAGATAATGCCGACGTTCGTTTAACGCCTCTGTCCCACTCTATCGGTTTAGCTAGTAAAGAACGTTTTGATGCAGTAACTGAAAAGATTAAGAATTACGAATCTTTGATTAAATACTTTAAAAATACCAGCGCTGAGCCCGAAGAGGCAAATCCTTATTTAGAAGGAATTAATTCCGCGGCTATTACTCAAAAGGTGCGTTATTTTAATGTATTGTCTCGTCCTGATGTAAATATTGCCGACTTGGCTAAGTATTGCAAGGATCTAAAAAACACCATTGCTAATTTAGACGAAGAAACTATTTTGCAAGCTGAGATTTTGATGAAGTACGAAGGCTATATTGAGCGCGAAAAAGAAGGCGCTGAAAAAGTTGCTAAACTTGATAACTATAAAATTAAAGCAGATTTTGATTATAAAGCCGTTAATAGTTTGTCTCTTGAGGCACGCGATAAGTTGACAAAACTCCGACCAGAAACAATTGGGCAAGCGAGTCGTATATCCGGAATCAATCCAGCCGATATTTCTGTTTTATTAGTTCACTTAGGTAGATAGTTCCACGTGGAACAGTCAGTAAAATTTGTACATAGTATGAGTAATTATTTAAATTGTAATGTTATAGTTAATAGTTCAATTGATAAAGTTTGGGATTATTTTACAAATCCAATACATATTGTAAATTGGTATTTTGCATCAGAAGATTGGCATTGTCCTAGTGCAATTAATGATTTAAAGGTTGGTGGTAAATTTAGTATTCGTATGGAAGCTAAAGATAAAACGTTTGGTTTCGATTTAGAAGGTATTTATTCCTTTGTTGATCTTAACAAACAAATAGATTATTCATTAGCAGATGGAAGAAAGGTTTCTGTTAAATTTGAGATAAACAATAATGGCGTTGCACTAGAAGAATCATTTGAGCCAGAAAATCAAAACCCCTTAGATTTGCAACAGCAAGGTTGGGAATCTATATTAAATAATTTTAAATCTTATACCGAATTATACTAGTTATGTTAAATTTAGAAAAATGTATTGTTTGTGGTTCTTCTCAGTTCGAACCTTTTTTAGTTTGTAAAGATTACACTGTTAGTCAGGAAAGTTTTAATATTGTATCGTGTAAGACCTGTGGTTTTAAGTTTACTAATCCTCGCCCCGACAATTCTGTTTTAGGAAGTTATTACAAAGCCGAATCTTATGTCTCACATACAAATTCAAAAAAAGGTATAGTAAATAAACTTTACCATGCAGTTAGAAGCTACACATTGAAGTCTAAGATTAAGTTAGTTTCTTCTTACGTTTCACGTGGAACAATATTAGATTATGGCTGTGGAACAGGAATGTTTTTAAATGCGTGTAATATTTCCGGTTGGGAAGTTTATGGAATGGAGCCTGATGATAACGCAAGAAAAATGGCCTCAGAACATGGATTAAATGTTTTTTCAGATAAGGCTAAAGTTCAAAATTATATTACAGATAAAAAGTTTAATGCTATTACTTTGTGGCATGTTCTGGAACATGTTACTGATATGGAAGAAACCCTTTCCTTCTTTAAGTCTAAACTAAATCCTGATGGTGTTTTAATAATAGCTGTTCCAAATCATGTTTCTTATGATGCACATTATTATAAAGAGTTTTGGGCTGCCTATGATGTTCCTCGTCACTTACACCATTTTGATATAAAGAGCATGACTTCAATGCTTGAAAAAGCTGGCTTTAAGTTTCACGAATCTAAGCCTATGAAGTTTGATAGTTTTTATGTAAGTATGTTGAGCGAGAAATATAAGACAGGCTCTGTTAATCTTGTGAAGGCTTTTCTGATTGGATTAACCTCTAATTTAAAAGCAAAAAACACGAACTCCTACTCTAGTACTATTTATATATTTAAGCATAAATAGTTTCACGTGAAACACTTTTAAAAAGTCCTGTCGTATTCGGCAGGACTTTTTTGTTTGTTTTATAGTAATACCGTTAAGGTATTATTATAAGCTTTGTTGCTGCCTTATCTGTATTGTTATTTTTGTTTTATTCTTAAAGCCTATCATTTAATGTTCGTATAGGTTTTTAAAAAACACCTTTCTTACGTATTAAATTAACAGCTCGCTTACTCTAGAAATTCTTTAGTTATTCATTCAAGTCGTTTCACTTTTTTCATTAATCGGGCTAAGGTTAAAACTTTTGCTATATTAACTCTATTCTACTTTTGTTTGCTGTTCAATATATGCAGTTAAAGTTTTTCTTTTACTAGTGCATCCTCATTTTACTATTCCAAATGTGTAATTTATTCTATTTTCTGCGGCTCTATTTATTAGGAGTACTTAGGTAGAATTATTGTTTGTCTTAATAGATAATTATGTATAATATGTTTCAATAAGTCTTAAGTGATCATTTTAGAACAACTGAAACTTATTTAAAAATCAGAGGTTATTATAAAATTATTTTAGCCAATAAATTTCTTTTTTTAAAAATAGTTTCACGTGGAACATATGATCAATCTTAGCCTTGTTAATTCATGTGAAGATTTTCCTATAAAGTACTATTTTCAAATTGTTTTTAAAACGGACCAATTTCATTAATTGTATTTACGTATTCAGTTTTGAGAATGAATACCAGGAAAATGAGACTAACTATTTCCTGGATTGGTTAATCCAAATTATTCCACCGCAAGAGCTGTATTTAATTGATAATCAGTGTATTAGATAAAACATAATCTTTCTATCTTTTCATTTGTATTCAACTTGTTGTTTATTAAAATAAAGACTAAATTCGAATTAGATTTTCCTTTATTTAAAACAACATGAAAAAACTCATTTTAGTAGCAAGTAGTTTATCTCTAATAAACGTTGCAAAAGCCCAAGATTTAAAAGAAAACCAAGTTCCAGACCTTGTGAAACAAAGTTTTTCAAAGGTTTATCCAAACATTAAAGTAGATACTTGGGAAAAAGAAGCAGTAAATTATGAAGCAGAATTTCATTTAAATAACGTTGAATCTTCTGCTCTTTTTAGCGAGCATGGCAATTTTATTGAGTTGGAACAAGAAATTGTTTTAACTGATTTGCCAAAGGCTGCTATTGATTACTGCAACTTAACTTACAAAGATTATAAATTGAATAAGGCTGCTATTATTACAGATGTTTATAAAAAAGCAACTTACGAAGTAGAATTAAAAAAGGGAAAAGAAAAACTTCACCTTTTGTTTGATGAGTACGGTGTTTTTATTAAAAAAGGAGATGTTGAAACGTCAACAGATAAAAAAGACTAATAAAATGAAAGTATAAAAAAAGCCTTTACATGACTGTAAAGGCTTTTTTGTTTATTTATTTTTAATTGTACGCGTGGAGTATTTTCTTGTAATATTTTACAGTTTTTTTACAGGGCTTTGTTTTACGTTATAAATTAGTTAGTCTAAGTACCAAAACTTTTATATAATATTTAATTTTGCCCAAAAGTAGGTTCACCTTTATTAATGAAATGTACTACAAGGATTCTAAATCGACAAACAATAATTCGAAAAAGTTATTTATTATCAAAAAGTTAATATATTTACATCAAATGCCGATTAATATGAGTAAGAAAGCAATTAACAGATTAAAAGCAGTTTTAGCTGAACAGGGCAAGACTAATAAATGGCTTGCAGAGCAATTAGAAAAAAACGAGACAACAATTTCTCGTTGGTGTACAAATGAAGTTCAGCCTTCTATGGACAATCTTGTTGCCATTGCGTTACTCTTAAAAGTTGATGTAAGAGAATTAATTAACTCAACTAAAACGACAAGGTAGTTATGCAAGTAGAAATCAAGAACAATAAAATAAGAGTGCCTCTAAAAGGCAAAGATGAATGGTTAGTTCTCAAACCCGAAGAACAAGTTCGTCAAGAATACATTTGCAGACTTGTAAATAATTACGGATTTGACATAGAGCAAATGGCTCAAGAAATCCAAGTGAGCAATTCGCAACGTGGACAAGGCAGAGCAATGGCTGATATTGTGATTTGGAAAAACGTAAAAGACAAAAGAGAAAACAACAGTCCTATAATAGTTGTAGAATGTAAAGCCGAACATATTACAGTTCGTGAAGAAGATTATTTTCAAGGTTACAATTACGCTTCTTGGGCTGGTGCTGACTTTTTTGTTACAACCAACTTAAAAGAAACAAGAATTTTCAAGGTTGTGAAAGGTAAAATCCCGAAGAAACTTGAAGAAGTTGTAAATATTCCTGATGCTAAAACTGTTAATGACGAGAAGAAAATAAACGAGTTATTAAAGCAGACAAAAGCATTTACTAGGGACGAATTTTCAAAACTACTTTTCAAGTGCCACAACATTATTCGTAACAACGACAAACTATCACCAGAAGCGGCATTTGACGAAATTAGCAAAATCCTTTTCATTAAAATTCGTTACGAAAGAAGTAATTCCGAAAATCAAATTTTCTCAAAGGAAGCTTTCAAGAATGACAAAGCAAGTTATGAGAAATATAAACCAAAAGACGGCAAAGACTTCTATCAATTTTTGTTTGAGCAAACAAAAGAAGATTTCAAAGATGATGACCTTTTTGAGCAGACAGAAATCATAAGAGTAAGAGAAAATAGTTTTGAAGCAATCGTTGAAGAATTGCAGATTTACAATCTTTCCACAACATCTGATGATGTAAAAGGTATTGCCTTTGAGCAATTCCTTGGTAAAACATTTAGAGGTGAATTAGGACAATTTTTTACACCTCGAACAATCGTAGACTTTATTGTGGATGTCTTAGACCCACAAGAAAGCGAAATAATTTGCGACCCTTGTTGCGGTAGCGGTGGATTTTTAATTAAGGCTTTTGAATATGTAAGAGCAAAAATTGAAAATGAAATCCATTTGGCAAAAGAAAAAATCAAGTTGGAATATTATGATGCAGCATATGAAAAATTAAGCGATAAAAAGAAAGCCGAAATCGATGAAACGGTGAATGATTTGTTTTCTAAACTTAATGCTGAACTGGACATCAACAATCCAAAGAGCAGAATAAGGGAATTAAGTTATGACTGCATTTTTGGGACAGATGCTAATCCAAGAATGAGCCGAACTGCAAAAATGAATATGATTATGCACGGTGACGGACACGGTGGCGTACATCACAATGACGGTCTTTTGAATGTAAATGGAATTTTTGAAAATCGCTTTGATATAATCCTGACCAATCCACCTTTTGGAAGCAGGGTTGAGAAATCATTGAAAATAACAGAAGCCGACAAATACACAGACATTGAAAGAATTAAAAAATATCGTAAAAGATACGGAAGTGATTACGATGAAGCATTAAAACAAGTAAACGACAATATTGATAAACCATTATTGGATTTATACGAAACTGGCAGTATGAGTACACTTACAGAAGTTTTATTTATAGAACGCTGTTTGAACTTACTGAAACCAGGCGGAAGAATGGGAATTGTATTACCCGAAGGAGTTTTGAATAATACCAACCTTCAAAAGATTAGAGATTTTGTGGAAAGCAGAGCAAAGATTTTACTCATAACTTCTATTCCACAAGATGTATTCATTGCAAGTGGTGCAACTGTGAAACCAAGTTTACTTTTCTTCAAAAAGTTTACAGAAGAAGAAGTAAAACAATGGAAATCAGTTTCTACAAAAGCAGAAAAAGATGTTACCAAAAAGTACGAGCCAAAAACAAAACCAATTATTGCAAAACTTGAATTGAAAGGCAAAGAAGCACCTAATACAGAAGAAAAAAAGAAACTAAGGGCAGAATTAAAGCAAATTGAAGATACAATTCTATTTGAAATTAAAGCCCAAATCAAAAAAGAGTTCAACTATCAAATTCCTATAGCAGAAGTTGAAAAGGCTGGAATAAGCAGTACAGGTTCACAAATAGAAAACGAGTTAGAGCCCTTAGCTAAAGAGTTTAGAATATATCGTGAAAAGAACAAACTTTGGACTACCTATATAAAAGAAATCAACTACCAAATTGCAGACGAAGAAATTGGAAGAGTAAGAATAGTTGATGGTGTAGTTTCTGAACCCGAAGTATTCTACAATAAATCTAAGTATTAATGGAAGGTTCAGTGCACTTATATTTAAAATTTATTGCGTTTCCAGAATTTAATCTTTGGGACGTTAAGGCATATACATCAAAAAAAATCACGTCCAAGTTCCCATTAGTCAAATTAAATAATTTATTATCTACTGACAAAATGGAATGGGTCGAAAT
>JBIISW010000104.1:0-8937 GCA_044340865.1 Bacteroidia bacterium
CTAACTTTGATTAACCATCCCGAAACTTCGGGATCTGTGGAGCACTGAGCCGCCACTTTTGCCAAACCCGTGTTAGCGGTTCGTTGTTTTTTCACTTTTTTTTATGTCAATATATTCATTATACAATAATGAAAATAGATTTAAATCTTCGTATTTGTCAGCTACAAAATAATGCTGCCTTAATAACCCGTCTTTAGTAAACTGATGATTTTCAATAATTCTCAAAGAAGCAATATTGTTGCTTCCAACATGTGCTTCAATTCTGTGTAAATTTAATTTATTAAAGCCATAATCAATAACTGCACTGACAGCTTCGGTCATTAGTCCTTTTCGTTTAAAATTTTCGTCAGATATGATATAACCTATTTCTGCTCGATGATGTTCTTTATTCCAATTATGAAGTGCGCTCCCTCCGATAATAGTATTTGTTACTTTTTCTGTCAGTAAAAAAAGTATGAAATCCCTATTATAAGATGCGTATCCATTTTTGTACTTGTATTCTTCCTTCTGATAATCTTCTTCAGTCCGGTGTCCTAAAATTTTCTTTATTTCGTCCTTGCTAAAATTTTCAAAAATAAAATTCATATCCTGCGATGAATAACCAGTCAGCTTTAGTCTTTGGGTTTCAATTATTATTGGTTTCAAATTCATTTTATATCTCCGTTTATTATTTTCTGGCTCGTCTGATACAATGACCGATAACGTTTCGCAGCTACAAGAAGTTGGCGATTTCGGAGACGAAAACTGACTGCCACCACCGAACTTGATATGAAGCACAAAGCTTCATTTAACCACTGAACCGCCAATTTCTTGTAGCTGCTGTTATAGGCTGCCTTCATTGTCATTTCTTTAAAACTTAATATACGCACTTTTAAAATAAATTCTCATGTTTGCTCTTTGCTTTTTTCTCGGCAAAATTTCTTGTCCGTCTGCTGAACCGCTACTTGCATAGTAGTCTCCACTTTTAAATTCTACATATCCATAAACGATTTGATTTTTAGTCGAGTCGGGGATTTCCGATAATACAATTTTGGTGTCTGTGCAGGGCACTTCAAGTCTATAAATTAAACTGTCCTTTTCTTTGTAAGCGTATGATGGAAAATCATCCGAAGCCAACATGTGATAAAGTGTCGCATTGCCTTTAATTATTTTAATTGAAAAACCTGTTCCACCAAAAAGTCCAAATGCACCGTCTATACCCAAAGTGTCGCCCTGCCAATAGTAAAATGATTTAAAAACTGTGCTTTTATTGTCTTGCTCTTTGAGTGAAATGCTCAACTTGTCGTCCTCATAGAAGTCAAGAAACATAGGATTATTATAGATTAAAATTTTGTCCTGTCCAGCACCAAATTCGGATGGAGTGATATTTTTCTCTACTTCAGTCTTTATATTCGGGTCAATAGTCAGTCCACCCGTTGAATTGTCCTTTGTCGATTGTCCGCAAGAGCTAAGTGTCGAGCAAAAAGTGATTATAATGATTAAGTATTTTGTCATTCGCGTTGTCTTTTAAGGTTGCCTATAACGGTTTGCAGCTAGAACTTGTGCGGTTTTGGAACACTCGTCTACCGAAACGTTTAAATAAAGATAGCATGTTTCTATGCATTTGCAAAATGAAAATACTTTTCGCGGAGCGACCTTGAATTTGCAAATGCTTTGATGTCGCCCGCATAAGTTTTAGGTGCTGTTATGCGGTCGTGCTTTATTATTTCTGCCGTATTAATAGTATGTGATTTCCTGTCGAAACTATACCAATTTTATATGTAAGCGTTAACTTGTCTGTGAGAATTATTTTTAATAAACCTTTGTCTTTGTCAGCAAAGTATTTGTGTCTGGAAATGTCGCTAACACAGCGACTTTTTTTGTTGTAAAGTCTGATGTCCAATGCGTCGTTAAAAACCCATAAGTTTGCGTCGGCATTTAGCGTGTCTTTGTCCGAGTGTTTTGTCAAGGAGATTTCTTTAGCAGATTCAATTTTCTTGTCAGTATAAAGTTCGTTCGATGTCCACGTTGAGTTTTTTAAGTTGTCAAAAAATATTGATTGTCCATAACAGCTCAATGTCAAGATGATAAAAAATAATATAGTAAAGGTCTGTTTCATTGTCTTACGTTTTTCGCTAAGCATGCCGCATAACTTACATATAGGTCTGATTTTTTCATCCTTATTTACCAAATTTTAGTATATAAAGATGTTTTTTTTCATCCTTACAACTTTACCAAATATATTCAAATTATCATAAACTTTCAAGTACTACACTTTTTTTTGAAGACTTTTAATGCCCTTGTTGGTGTTGTCAGCAACAACTTTTAGTAATTAAAAAAACTGTTTTTATTATTTTGACTAGTTTTTAATTAATATCTTTTTGATAACGCAAATGCGAGCTAGAAAAATAATTATGATTAAAGTAAAATCTGCGTTAAGGATTGAAGTGGAAATCCTTTTTGTGAGGAACGAACAAAAAGACTGCAACGAAAAGCCTGGCCGAAGGCAACGCCCAAACAAATTTAAGTAATTTAAATAAACTGATTTTATTACTTTGAATACTATTTTATTTATTGGTGATAACACCAACATAGGCAATGATTAATCGTTTTTAGTAAATTTTGTAACAAGTGTTTGATGATCACTTTGCATATGAATGAAATATATGCCACTATTTAGATTGGATACAAAAACAGATTTTGAGTTTAACTCTTGTTCTGAAATTGTTTTAACTAATTTGCCATCCAATGAATAAATGTGGCCTTGTCTAAATATTTCGTCTGATGTTATGTAAAGTAGGTCAGTTGTTGGGTTCGGAAACACAGATAATAATGAGACTTTATTAATTTCGTTTACGCTTGTTGAAGAATTTGCTGTATAAGTCACAGAGGATGTCTTGATAATGTCGCCTGTTTTTGTCATGTTATTATTTGCATAGTTAAACGCACCATAAAAAGTAACTGTAGGGGCCGTTGTTGGTGCTATCCATTGAAATGTCCAAACAGCACTTGCACCTGTTTTTTTTGTTGTATGTTTAATATATTTAGTGGATACAGAAGAACCTGCTCCTGCAATCCAAGTACCAAGACCAGTGCTTGACAAAGCTGTTTGTGGGGTTAACTCAAATCCATAAGCGGCAGCACCTGACATGGTTACTGTAAAATTATAAGTTGTGCCGCCAACATATCCGCTGCTTGGTATATCAGAAAAAATAACATTTGTTGTTGCCGTTGAAGCAACAGCATGGCAATAGCCAGAGCCACAATCTTGTCCTCCATTATCCATGGGAGCGCCAGCATTACCGTCGTTAGGTAAAGACGCGTTCGCATCTGACGTTGTCATGGTTGAAACTAAAGCTAAAGAGCAAACTGTTAGCAAAGAGGAGAGAAGTAGGATTTTTTTCATAATGGTTTATGATTTTATAGTATCAAATTTTGTTCAAGATAATGAATAATTATTTATGTATAAATTAATCCACTCAATTAAATATAAATTTAGCTCATTTTAAGGATTCTAGAATCTGATTTGTCTAAAAAATCTGCGTTAAGGATTGAAGTGGAAATCCTTTTGCACGCTGAGCTGGACCCCACTGAGCTTGTCGAAGGTGTCGAAGCGCAAAAAGATTGTAACGAAAAGCCTGGCCGAAGGCAACGCCCAAATAAATTATATTTAATTTAATTTATTTAAATTGACTTTATTATTTTGACAAATATTGAATTTATATGTTGGTGATAACACCAACATAGGCAAAAAATTATACGCTAGTTATAACACCAACATAAGCTGGAAATAAACCCATGAAATTTTCTAGTTATGGCTCTTTATTGGTTTTGTTAAATGAGTAATTCAAGCTAACAAAGATAAAATGAAGTTTAATAAAATTATATCGAATCGTTCCATTTGCTCCACCTTCAAGGAGTCTATACCCAATGTTACCTTGAAGATTTTTGGATAAACTGTATCTTCCAGATAATGAAAGGTCAATTGCTCTGCCTTTACTTGCTACTAAACCTTCTCCAAAGAAATCAATACCCATTTTTTTAGATATATCCCAATTGGCTTGCATGTTGATAAGAGGAACGAAACCAACACTAAAATATTCACTTGAAAGTTCTCTATTCTTCAATGAAAATCCTGCATCTCTAATTTTAAAAGAAAAACCTAAACCAAATTTAAAATTGTCTTTACTTATGATTCTTCGATTATAGGTAAAGCGATAGGAATTAAACTTGTAAACAGCTTCAATGGGTATGTTAGCTTTAAAGTTTTTTCCATCAAATAGTATATCCTTTTCGATTGTTCCAGTTTCTACAACTTTTAAGGGAGCATAAAGAAATGAAAAATGATTTTTTTTATTTAATAAATAACCAACCCGCAATCTCAAAAATGGACTTACAGGAGTTTGAAAATCATTTTTCAGAGAAAATAATGTTCCGTTATTGCCGCTACGAATATCATTAATAGCTGTAAAGAATGCTCCTGATTCAATATTAACGAAAGTCTGAGCAGTGCTTGTAAAATTGTAATTTAAACAAATAAAAAGAATCCAATATCTAGACTGGAAAACAAGCTTAGAAGTCAAGTGATACATATAGAGTTCTTGTTTTTATAAAGCGTTTTGTTTCATGTTTTATAATTTATTTATACCCACTATATATTGCCAAGTATCATGTTAATATTGGGGATATAACCGCCATAAATTTGAAAATAGTGTATTTAGTAAATTTAACCATTTTTTATAAATTAATGCCATTGTTGGCGTTATCAACACCAACTTTAATGTAATTTATTTAAACTGACTTTATTGTTTTAAATAATATTTATTTAATACGTTGGAGATAAGACTAATGCGAACTAGAAAAATAAATATGATAGAAGTAAAATCTGCGTTAAGGTTTGAAGTGAAAATCCTTTTTGTGAGGAACGAACAAAAAGATTGTAACGGAAAGCCTGGCCGAAGGCAACGCCCAAATTCTTAAAATAAACCTAACAAATTGCAACGCCCAAAAAACAAAAATATTAAGCTAATCGTAATGCTTTGATTGGCTGAATGACTAAACTTTGAGTCACATTTTCGATATGAGCATGGATGGATGTTTTAGGTTCCTCTGATTTATTTTGAAACTTATTCACCCCAACTAAAATGAGTTTACCTTCATTGAAATCAGTAATTAATTGCTGAGCATCTGAATTTATAATCGTTTGAATGTAATTTAATTTTAATGAATTAATCAAACCACCTTTTGCTTCAATGTCTTTAAAAATATCCCAAGCCTTTTCGCAAAGTGTTTTCGTAATCGTTTCAATATAATAAGAACCAGCAGCTATATCAGAAACTTTATTTAAATAGCTTTCGTCTTTCAAAATTAATTGCTGATTGCGAGACATTCTGCTACTAAAATCGTTATCTGGATTGGCATGATAATCAAATGGAAATACCACAATACTGTTTGCGCCGCCAATACTTGCACTCATTGTTTCAGTTGTAGAACGCAATAAGTTGTTATACATATCCATTTGCGTTTTATTAACTAACGTTGTTTGCGCGTGAATATGAATTTCAGGGTTACAATCATATTGCTTCAAAAGAAAATTTGTTAAGTTTCTTAGGGCGCGAACCTTACTAATTTCCATAAAAAAATCTCCACCAATAGCGACAGTAATATGTAAAGTTTGAAGTTCTTTTAGTTTATTTAAAGCTTCTAATTCGGTTAAGTATTCGTTAATATGCGCAATTGAAAACGCAAGTTGATTTAAACTAGTAGCACCAGATTCATTATAAATGCTTGTGTTTATGGATAGTTTACTATTAAAGTGTTGAACATTTAATTTGCCTTTCACTGTTTCATCGATGTCAATAAAACAATGTTTCTCGTAGTTTTTGCTTTTTAAAAATTGAATGAGGTCTTCTTCGCATTCAATCGAGATTTCAAATAATGAGTAAATGTATTCGAATAAAATGCCATTGCATAGTTTTTGAAAATTAGTTTTTTTAGAAATTTTAAAAACTAAACCAGATGCTCCATTTTGCAAAGCATTTAATGCTTTTGCATTCGCAATAACTTCATCATCAACTTGTATGTATTCGCAAATACTCCAATCGCTATTAATGGCATTGAGTTCGTTGGTTAATTGAACATCTTCGCTTGTATAAAATGGTTTAACGTCAATACCGCTATTCGTTTTCCAGATAAGTGTATTAAAGTCAATTCCTTTTAAATCTTTTATTATTTGTTCTTTCCAATCCTGAGCGTTGGTTGAAGTGAATTCAGAAAATAATTTTTCCATAAATAGTGGGGCAATTAAAACGTTTGAGCAATTTCTTTTTTAATAAAATTAATCGCCAATTCGGTTGGTAATTTAGCATTAAGGTTAGCTGTAATGTTCAAAATCATCATCGCTAATTCATTACTTGGTGCATCTGCCGAAACTTTTGAAGAAGAGATATTAATTGTTTTAATGATTTCTTCTTTAGCTGTTTTTACTAATTCCCAAGCGTCGTTAGATAAATAAATTTGTTGTGATAAGTTATGTTCAAATTCTGTTTTTACAGTGACAACTAAATCATGGTGTAATTGACGAGCACTCATGTTATTTTGGTTAACTCTAACCACTAAGCTATTAGGATGGATGCGCTCTAAAAAAATAACAATTCGCTCGTAAGCTTGTATTTTAAGTGGTGTAATTGAAGCAGAAATTGACTTTTTTAATTCGTGTTCACGACGTTTTTGTTCATTGTCTAAAAATCGTTTAACTAAAAAATAAGCTGCTGCAAATACAGCACCAGCTGGAATAATAATTTTTAATAAGTCAATAAAAGCTGTCATCGTGTTGGTTTAAAAGTTTTATACTATAAAAGCGAAAATAAAACTTGATTGAAAACTAAGTAATAATTCGTTATAAAGATACGGATTGAAACGAAAATTAAAAACTTAAGGTTAAAACAATTATTTTATCCTCCAGCTTTTTTCGCTTTATAATTAGCCTTAGTCAGTAATTCTAATAATTTATCTCTGTTATCGCCTTGTATCAGAATGTTTCCATCTTTTGCATTTCCACCAACTCCACATTTTTGTTTTAATAATTTAGTTAAATCATTTAAATCTCCTTCGGTTCCAATAAAGCCACTAACGCGTGTTACTAATTTTCCTCCACCAATTCTATCTAAAAAAAGTTTGAGATTCTGTTGCTGTGGTGGCAATGTCTCTTGAACATCATCATTGGTATTTTCGTAACTAAAATTTGGGTTAGTGGAGTAAACCACATTTACTCTTGATTTATCTTTTTTACTCATTTTTTTCTAAATATGAAATAACTCGTTATGCTTCCTAAAAACAGGCTGAATAAGGCTACAAAAATTACTAATTGACTAGTATTAGATTCTTTTTCTATTTCTGAAATAGAATCTTCGTTTGATAGTAAATCTGTATTCTCTCTTTCAATGGTGATTAAACTATCTTTAAGAAATTGATGTTTTTTTAAATAATGAATCGCTGAATCGTATTCATGCTGATATTCAAACCATTCTGATTTAATACTGTATAGGTTTACAAGTTCATCATAAATTTCGTAACGTTTACAATAACTTTCTGCCATTACAATGTAATAAAATGCTTCATTAATTTCTTTTTGCTTATTTAAAACATTGGCAATATTAATATAGCTATTTGCTAAATCTACTTCATCATCAATTAAAATGCGCATTTTTAAAGCTTCTTGTAAATAGAATAGGGCGGTATCGAGTTTGTTTTGACTGGTTAAAGCGATTCCAATATTATTATTACAGATAGCAATTAAATCGTAATTATTTAATTCATTAGCATAAAATAAGGCCTGTTTTAAATTGGAAACAGCAGCATCATTTTGTTTGAGGGTATGTTTTAGAGCCGCAATATTGATTAAACAACGAGTTATTTCTTTTGTATTTCCTAGTGAATTGTTTATTTGAATAGCTTCTAAATAGTTAGATTCAGCCTGTTTAAAATAATTAATATCACTGTAAATGTTTCCTAAGTTGGATAAGTTAATCGCACAACCTTTTTTGTTTCCAATTTGTTTATTGAGGGTTAACGCTTTTTGTTGATATTGTATGGCCTTTAAATAATGTGTTTTTTTATAATGTAAAACACCTAGCAAGTTATAGGCCTTTGCTAAATGTTTTTGATTTTCGCTTTTTATAGCCTTCTTGTAACAAGCATTAGCAAATAACCAGGCATTATCAGGATCAGAATTACGAAGTTCAAAGCCCTGTGTATACAATTGATTAACGCTTTCTGTATCATTTTCAATACTATTTAATTGAAATAAAAGGGAATCAGAGGTTTGTGCTTTAGAAATAAAATGGCACAAAAAAAATAGTATAAAGACTTTCATATTCATTAAAGGTAAATATAAATTGTTTTTACTTAATTTGTATTAAAATTTTTACGATTATGATGCATTATAAAATTTATTTAAAAAATCCTCAGTCACATTATATTTATATTGACTTAACCATTTCAAATATTAATACACCTTTTATCGAACTGCATTTGCCCACTTGGCGTCCAGGAAGGTACGAACTTGGTAATTTCGCGAAAAACATTAAGCGTGTTGATGCTTTTGACAATGAGAAAAAACTACTCAATTATCATAAAACAAATAATCATACCTGGCATATTAATACGAATGGGTGTAATGAAATAACGGTTACTTATAGTTATCACACATCTGAAATAAATGCGGGTAATTGTTTTGCTGATGAAAATCAACTATATATTAATCCAGTACATTTATGTCTGTATGAAGAAAATAGAAAACAACTTCCACATGTTATTGATTTAGATGTACCTGATTCTTACACTATTGTAAGTACTTTATCTAAAAACAATAAAACATTAACTGCACCAAATTTTGATGAATTGGCTGATAGTCCAATATTAGCCAGCGACTCGATACAATCAGATTATTATGAAGTA
>JBIISW010000185.1:0-4268 GCA_044340865.1 Bacteroidia bacterium
TTGGTTACATTTTAATGGTGAGTGTAAACCAAATTTTGAACGCATTAAAACTGATTTTTATAAATTTACTCAAACACAATTATCGTTTTGGGGAAGTATTCCTGTATCAGAATATCATTTTATATTTCAAATAGTACCTTATAAATTTTATCATGGTGTTGAACATCAAAAAAGTACAGTCATTGCAATTGGTCCAGGCTATAGTTTAAATTCTGGAGCTACTTACGAGAGCGTTTTAGGTGTTTCTTGTCACGAATTATTTCATACTTGGAATATTAAATACATTAGGCCAATTGAAATGTTGCCTTACGATTTCTCAAAAGAAAATCATGCACGCACTGGTTTTGTTTACGAGGGTTTTACAACCTATTACGGCGATTTGTTATTATTATCAAGTGGCGTATTTACAAATGAACAATATTTTGAAACCTTAGAAGAACGCTTAGATAAACA
The DNA here is from genome assembly GCA_044340865.1 of Bacteroidia bacterium. Taxonomy (GTDB): domain Bacteria; phylum Bacteroidota; class Bacteroidia; order B-17B0; family Aurantibacillaceae; genus UBA4416. The sequence goes on from JBIISW010000185.1 coordinate 454, forward strand.
TTTTCATAATTATGGTCGATTTAATTTATCTGTCGCCGCGTCTAGTTTTGATACTTGGTTAGATGGATATGTCCCAGGAACGCCTTATCGTAAAACATCCATTTACGACGAAGGAAATTTAATTGCATTGATGTTAGATGTTTTGATTTTCAAGCATTCTAATCAAACTAAAGGTTTGAAAGATGTTTGTCAAGTCCTTTATAATCAATTTGGTAAATTGAATAAAGGATATCAAGAATCCGATATTATTTCTCTTTGTGAAGCTATGGCTGGAGTTTCACTAGGTTCATTTTTTGACAACTATGTCTTTGGAACAGAAGATTATGAAACGCAATTAATAGAATGCTTTAATTATTTATCAATTGAATTTTCAAAACAATCAAGTCCTCATATCTCAGAAGATCTATTTGGATTTAAAACAATTGATTTCGGTTTAAATCGAAAAATAACACTGATAGCTCCTTTCTCTCCTGCATGGAAATCAGGTTTAAGTATTGGCGATGAAATTATGGCGGTAAATGGTTATACCCTGAAAAACGATTTTAATGATTGGATGAATTATTATAAACATTCAGACATAGAAATAACGGTATCATCAGCACAAAGATTAAAAACCGTTAAACTCGTAAAAAACGCTAAGGGTGCCACTTATTTTTCAAATTACAAATTAAAAAACACGGAAAATAGAAGTGTTTTTAATGCTTGGCTAGCTTTAAATAGTTAGATGTTGTTTCTAACAAAATAGTTATATTAGCAACATCTTACATGGCAAAAAATTTAGTAATTATACCAACTTACAACGAAATCGAAAACATTGAAAAAATGATTCGTACTGTTTTTGATTTGCCAAGGTTAATTGAAATTTTAATTGTTGATGATGGTTCGCCAGATGGAACGGCCGCTAAAGTAAGAGAACTACAAAACGAATTCCAAAATAAATTACATATCGAAGAACGAAAAGGGAAATTAGGTTTAGGGACAGCGTATATCCACGGATTTAAATGGGCCTTAAAAAATAATTACGATTATATTTTTGAAATGGATTGCGATTTTAGTCACAATCCAAAAGATTTAATGAGACTCTTAGAGGCTAGTGAAAATGGCGCCGATGTTGCTGTTGGTTCGCGCTATTGTAAAGGTGGGCAAATTAGTAATTGGCCCATTGGACGAATATTAATGAGTTATTTCGCTTCTGTTTATGTTCGTTTTATTTTGTGGTTACCAGTTAAAGATACCACGGCAGGATTTAAGTGTTACCGAAAAGAAGTTTTAGAAACCATTGAATTAGATCGCATCAAATTTATGGGTTACGCCTTTCAGATTGAAATGAAATACAGAGCTTATAAAAAAGGATTTAAAATTCAAGAAGTACCTATTTTATTTACAGACAGGATTCTTGGAGTCAGTAAAATGAGCACCAAAATATTTAAGGAAGCGTTCTTAGGCGTTTTACAAATGCGCTTTAGTGCATTATAAACCATTTTTTATATTAGTATGAAAGTAAAATTTATGTTTCTTTTTGTAGCATGTCAAGCTACATTATTATCACAAAACGAAAAGCATTTAAAAAATCTAACGATGTTAACGCACGGTGGAGATAATGCAGAGGCTTACTTCAGTTATGATGGCAAGTTTGCATCATTTCAGAGCAATAATAAAAATTGGGGAGTAAAATGCGATCAAATATTTAATTTAGATATTGAAAAAGCTGGAAAAGATAGTTTATATAAACCAACTCAAATTTCATCAGGGCAGGGGAGAACAACGTGTAGCTATTTTTTAAAAGACAATAAACATATTTTATTTGCTTCAACATTTAAAGGTGGCATAGATTGTCCTCCAGTTCCAGAAACCAAAGGGAAATATTTATGGGCTGTATACAACACCTTTGATATTTATGTGGCAGATTTAAACGGAAAAATAACTAAGCAATTAACAAACACGCCTGGTTATGATGCAGAAGCAACAATATCCCCTAATGGCGATAAAATTGTTTTTACCAGTGATAGAAGTGGTGATTTAGAATTGTGGACAATGGATATTGATGGTAAAAATCAAAAACAAATTACCTTTGGACTTGGGTATGATGGTGGTGCTTTTTTCTCACCTGATGGAAAACGTCTTGTTTTTAGAGCGTCTCGACCAACGACAGAAGATGAAGTGAAAGAGTATAAAGAATTATTAAAACAAGGATTAGTTGCACCAACAACTATGGACATTTACACTTGTAATGTTGATGGAAGTGATTTAAAGCAAATAACCTATTTAGGAAAGGCAAGTTGGGCGCCATTTTTTCATCCCACAGGCAAAAAAATAATTTTTTCAAGTAATCATCATAGTAAAAAAGGCTATGATTTTCAATTATTCATGGTTAATGACGACGGAACTAATTTGGAACAAATAACAAATCAAAGTTTATTTAATGCTTTTCCCATGTTTTCGCCAAATGGAAAAAAATTAATTTTTTCTTCAAACAGAAATAATGGAGGAACAAGAGATACTAATTTATTTATTGCCGATTGGGAAGATTAATAATTAATTAAACTAAATGAAGCATTATTCCACATTCGCCATTGAACAATTTTGTAAACACATTCAGGGTGATGTTGAAGCATTTAATTGGTTAATTAATAACGACTATCGCGAATTAATAGCTGTTATGGATGCTATTAGAGATGATAAAAAAGCATTCAACTATTTAATTGAAGGTAAATACATGGTATTAGCTGCCTTTGTTAATACTATTTGGGATGATGAAAAAGCTTTTAAATTTTTAATTTCGTCTAAAGCTTATGATTGGGCTGCTTGTGCTAATATCATCAATGGAGATGAAAAAGCGGAAGCGGCATTAAGGGCATCTGGAAAGTTTCATTTTGTTGCATTAGCCAAATCAATTTTAGGAAAAATTCATGATGACGGTGATAGGGCAACAACACCTTGGGGTGTAATGAAAAATTTGTTTGATTTTAAAAAGAAATTTGATTAAAAATTATGAGAATAATAGATAGTATTCCACATCCTTCAATGAGTATTTCAATATTTAACATGAACGATAAATACATTGTAAAATTTGAAGCTGGACCGATGGAACAAAGTTTTAAATTTCAAACAGAACAAGTTAAATCTGTGGAAAATTTAAAGAAAATGATTAATGCTGATTTTATTGAGACCGTTCGAATGCGTTTTAACGACATGTTTCTTCAAATGAAAGAAACTACTTCTTTATAATTTTATCTGAATTTCATAACCATGAATGATTTAATAATCTAACTTATATGATTTAAATTAAAAAACGATTTTACGAGCAATATAAGTTATTTTTTATGATTAAAATGAAGCACCAAAACTAATAAAATAAGTTCTTGCGTTGCCCGGTAAAATACCTGGACCTGGATATCCGCCAGATCTCCGAGTGGCATATTTCTCATCAGTCAAATTATTTATTCCAACTTTAAAATTATACATGTCAAGAAACTGATAAGTCAGAGAAATATCCATGACATTGTAACCAGATAATTTTCCAATGGTAGCAGTTGCATTGGCTATTTCTGTATTTGCGGCGTCAGTAAATACATCTCCAACAGCATTGTATTGACAAGTAATAGAAAGTTTTTTATTTGTGTAAGTAACTCCAAAACGATGAATATAATTTGGTGCATTTTCCACTCGTTTGCTTTCTATTGATTTAGTTGGATCTGAAGAGATTGAAGGATTATTCCACTTTGTATAAATGGCGTTAATAAATGAATTAGATGTAAAAACAGTAATATACCCGAGTTTAGAGTTTTCCTTAAATAAATCCTTCGAACTAAATT
>JBIISW010000187.1:0-4236 GCA_044340865.1 Bacteroidia bacterium
AGAAATTAGTGGTACTAAGCTTTTTAATCCTTCCGAAAACGCAAGGGAAAGAGAGCTTAAATCGTATTTACAACAACGATGGAAGAGTAAATATAATTACGAATAAATCAATTTTTTATTTTAATAGAGCATTGTGTAACACTTCTATCATCGTGGTAACGTATTTAAAGGTTAACCCTTTTAAGTATTCAGGCTTAATATCTAAAATATCTTTTTCGTTATCAGCACACAACATGATTTCTTTAATGCCCGCACGTTTCGCTGCTAATATTTTTTCCTTGATACCTCCGACTGGCAATACTTTTCCACGCAAAGTTATTTCACCAGTCATTGCCAATTGTTTTTTGACTTTACGTTTGGTGAGTGCGGATGTTAATGCTGTAAGCATCGCTATCCCAGCACTTGGACCATCTTTTGGTGTGGCTCCTTCTGGAACATGAATATGGATATTATGATTTTCAAATAATTCCGAATCGATGTTTAATTCTTCGTGGTGGGATTTAATAAATTCAAGAGCAATGGTTGCACTCTCTTTCATAACATCTCCAAGATTACCAGTTAAAGTTAATTTTGAACCTTTACCTTTTGATAAACTAGTTTCAATATATAAAATATCGCCACCAACTTGCGTCCAAGCTAAACCAGTAACAACACCAATAACATCATTGCCTTGGTATTTAGATTTTTCATGAGAAGGCCCCAAAATTTTCGTAATAAATGTTTCAGTTATTTTAGGTAAACTTTCATTTTTAGCGACATGTACAGCAAGATAACGAGCCACCTTTGAAATCTTTTTTTCTAAGCCACGCACGCCACTTTCTGCTGTATAGTTTTCTATAATGTATTCTAATTGTTTATCTGATAATTTTAGTTGAGCTTTTTTTAAACCATTTTCCTCAACTTGCTTAGGCAATAAATGTTGTTTTGCAATCTCAATTTTTTCTTCTACCGTGTAACCACTCACTTCAATAATTTCCATTCTATCTCGCAAAGCTGGCTGTATGGTAGATAAATTATTACACGTTGCAATAAATAATACTTTACTTAAATCATATTCAGTTTCTAAAAAATTATCGTAAAATGTTGTGTTTTGTTCAGGGTCTAAAACTTCGAGTAATGCTGATGATGGATCCCCATGGTAATCAGAGCCAATCTTATCTATTTCATCTAAGATAAAAACTGGATTTGAAGATTGTACTTTTTTTAAGTTTTGTAAAATACGACCAGGCATCGCACCGATGTAAGTTTTGCGATGACCACGAATTTCACTCTCATCTTTCAATCCACCCAAACTCATTCTTACATATTTTCTATTCAACGCTTTTGCAACGCTTTTACCAAGTGATGTTTTTCCAACACCTGGAGGACCGTATAAACAAATGATGGGTGATTTTAAATTTCCTTTTAATTTTAAAACAGCTAAGTGTTCGATGATACGTTCTTTTACTTTTTCTAAGCCAAAATGATCTTCATTTAAAACAGATTCAGCATGATTTAAATCAAAATTATCAGTCGTGTATTCTCCAAAAGGCAAGTCTAGTAATAATTCAACGTAATTTGTTTGCACTCCAAATTCACCTGAATTTGGGTTCATACGAGCTAGTTTTCCAATTTGTTTTTCAAAAATTTCAGCAATTTCTTTACTCCATTTTTTATTAACCGCCCTTGCTTTTAATTCTTCAATATCTTGCTCATGACTTTTTTCACCAAGTTCTTTTTGGATTGTTTTTATTTGTTGGTGTAAAAAATAATCGCGTTGTTCTTTATCTAAATCAACTTTTACTTTATTCTGAATTTGATTTTTTAATTCAAGTTTTTGTAATTCTTTTACTAAATGTGTTAAAACAAGTGTTGCTCGTTCCTTTAAATTTGGCACTTCTAACATGTTTTGTTTTTCAGTTGCCGTTGCATTCATATTTGATGAAATAAAATTCACCATAAAATTTTGACTTTCAATATTATTTAAAGCAAAGCCTGCCTCAGTTGGAATTTGCGATGATTTTTGAATAATCTGTAAAGCGGTATCTTTTAAACTAGAAACAATAGCTTCAAATTCTTCATCATTTTTTTCAGGACGTGTTTCTTCAAAGCCTTCAGTTTTAGCTTTGTAGTATGGCTCTGATTGTGTAAATTCTTTTATTCTAAATCTTTTTTTACCTTGAATGATAACCGTTGTATTTCCATCAGGCATACGCAACATTTTTAAAATTTGCGCAACTGTTCCTACACTATTTAAATCTTCTTGACTTGGATCTTCAATCGTATCATTTTTTTGTGCAACAACCCCAATTATTTTATCTCCTTTAAATGCATCCTTAATTAAATTAATGGATTTATCTCTACCAACTGTGATTGGAATAACAACACCTGGAAATAACACTGTATTACGAAGTGGTAAAATTGACAGTAAATTTGGTACTTTTTCTGCATGCATATTGTCTTCATCTTCAGTCGACAATAATGGAATAAAGTCACTATCCTCGTCAATGATAGGTTCAAAAGGCATATTATTGAATTGTTCGAAAAAACTCATAGTATTTGTTCATTTAATAGTATTAAATAGGCGATTATTATGCCATGGATTGATTAGGACTTTGTGGCAGTTTTTATTTATTTCTCATAGCCCATTCTTTGGCAAAATAGGTTAATATAATTGAAGCACCAGCCCGCTTTATACTCAACAAAATTTCATCACTAACTTTATCGCCATCAATCCATCCTTTTGCTGCAGCTGCTTTTACCATTGAGTATTCGCCGCTTACATTATAGGCTGCTATTGGTAATTCAAAGTTTGAATTTAAATCTTTGATAACGTCAAGATAAGATAAGGCTGGTTTTACCATTAAAAAATCCGCTCCTTCACTTGTATCTAATTGTGCTTCTATCAAGGCTTCTTTACTATTTGCTGGATTCATTTGATATGACTTTTTATCACCAAATTTTGGCGCACTATCCAATGCATCTCTAAATGGGCCATAAAATGCGCTTGCGTATTTTGCCGTGTAACTCATAATTGAAACATTACTGTGCCCTGCTTTATCAAGCGCTTCACGAATTACACCAACTCTTCCGTCCATCATATCACTTGGCCCAATAATATCTATTCCACAATCAGCCTGAGCCACAGCCATTTTTGCTAAGATAGAAAGTGTTTTATCATTTACAATTTCTCCTTTTTCAACTAAGCCATCGTGCCCATCACTGCTATAAGGATCCATTGCAACATCGGTCATAATGCACGCTTCAGGAAATTCTTTTTTTATCTGTGTCAAAGTTTTTAAATACAATCCATTTTTATTTAAACTTTCAGTGGCACGTTTATCTTTTAATTTATCGTTGATACTTGGAAAAACATCAAATGCTTTTATGCCTAATTTCATACAGGATTCAATTTCTTTTAAAATTAAATCAGGACTGTATCTGAAAATGCCCGGCATCGAATTGACTTCTGTTGTTTTATTTTTTCCGTCTATTAAAAATAAAGGAAAGATAAAATCATTTACACTAATTGTATTTTCTTGAACCATATTTCGTATGACTTCCGATTTGCGGTTTCTGCGCGGGCGATGAGTAATCATGATGTGTTGTTTTTTAGTTAGTTGTTTTATTATATTTCTTTACGCCGAGATACATTGAGTAAATACCTATGGTCATAAAAACATGACTAACGTCTAAATGATTGAACCATTTGCCAAATCCTAGTTTTAGTATGTGACATAACGATGCAATGATTAAAACGCCAACGCCTATTAAAATGTATTTACTTAATTCTGATTTTTCATTTTTATATTTTAAATATTCTAAGGATGTTGCAACAATTAAAAGTGAAAAAGTCGTATGAATAATAACCACTATAAACGTCCAAAAATAAAACGTAGCAAAGAAGGCTATTATTGTTTCTAAACATAGAATAAAGAAAATTGTTTTAAATAATTTTAATTGAATAATTGATTTTGTGTTATATAGTGCTGCAAATTGTGCAAATGAGATAGAAAATATACCTAATATCCAACCATAAATTTTCGCGTCTTTTCCAAAATAATATAAGAATGCATGTCCAACAATGGCAGCTACAAGTGTTGATATTCCTGTTGTTAAAAAAAAGTAACTATACAATTTAGTAGCTATGTAGTTTGAAGTAGGTTTTGTTTTGGAATAAGCATAAAAACAAACCATGCAAAAAATAATATCTGTTAATGCAGTTATAGGTTCATCTATTCGCAAGTCTCCTATATA
>JBIISW010000188.1:0-4232 GCA_044340865.1 Bacteroidia bacterium
CTGATTATTCAAATACCGAATCAAAAAAACTAGTAGATCTTCAAAATAAACTTTCAACTGAAAATAAAGAAGTTACATTTGAAACTGAAGTAACATACACTGGTTTAAAAAATAAAATTGAGAAATTATCTAAACAAAAAAAAATAAGCTTAGTTGTTATTGGACTAGAAACTAAAAGTAAATTATCCTTGTTTTTGAAAAGTACAACAAGTTTAGAATTAGTTGGAGAAATTAACTGTCCAATTATTACAATTTCAAAAAAATACAAACAGCATTCAATCTCTAAAGTTTTAGTTGCTGTCGATCATGAGTCATCTATTAATTCAGGCTTATCAAGAAGAATCCATGCCATTAGTAGCTTTTTAGAAGTAGACGTTGAATATGTTCATGTTATAACTGAACATGAATTAAATATAAAAAATGATAATAATAAAAATATTAAAATCACAACAATTCAAGCTGATACGTTTGAAGAAGGAATCAGTAATTATGCAAAAAAAACACATGCCGATTTAATCATGCTTATTAGTAATAACTACCATCCATTTAGAAATTTATTTATAGATAGACACTCAAAAAAAATGATCTTAAGCTCACAAATTCCAGTTATATCCATTCACAAATAAACTACTTATGATTAACTTAAAAACCAAAAAAATTCTTGTTCCATTTGATTTTTCAGAAACGGCAGAAAACGCAGTTAAACATGCAGCTTTAATTGCCGCATTAACAAAAGGTGAAATTATTATCTTAAATGTTCAAAAGAAAAACGAACTATTAAATATGTTGCTGCCAATTTTGAATATAAAAAAGCCTAATGCTATTTCTGAATTTATATCAGAAAAACTCTCTTCTGAAGCGACGAGAATTGAAAAAACATTCGGCATTAAAACAAGTTCTATTTTTTCTACCGGAAGTATTTCAAGCGAAATCATTTCAATTTGTAATGAAATTAAGGTAGATTTAATAGTCATGGGAACAAAAGGGGGCGACTCTCATAATGATTTATTTATGGGGTCACACACCTATCGAACCTTAACAAAAAGTGATTTACCAATTTTAACGGTAAGAATAAATCCATTAATTAAGGGTTATTCGACTATATTATTACCAATAGATTTATCGATACATACAAGACAAAAAGTAAATGTAGCTATACAATTTGCTAAGCTATTTAATGCGACCTTAAGCATACTAGGTATGTATAATCAATCTGAAACAACTCACAAATTCAAATTGGATGTGTATTTAAAACAAATTGAAAAAGAATGCGAAAAAAAGAACGTTTCAGTTCATTGTGATTTAGTTAAAACAGAACATAAAGTAAAAAAAACCTTACAATTTGCTAAAAAAGTAAATGCCGATATTATAATTTCAATGACTGATCAAGACACAGAAATGAAAACTATTTTATTAAATAATTACATTCATCAACTGATCAATCATTCTAAAGTACCCATTTTATGCATTAAACCAGAAGTAAATGAAATGATGGAAGGCGGCACTACAGGAATTCCATTCTAGTAAAATATTAATTCACAAAAAAAGGAATCATTAGCTGATTCCTTTTTTTATTTAATTTTTTTGTCATCTAAATTTGACTTAAATCTATACCTTCTTGATTTTGTTTTTTTAATGTCCAACCATCCGTAAAAGTTGTTTCTAACCAGGACTTTCCTGATTTCCTAAATACTTGGACCGACAATTTTAATTTATCGTTAAATTGTTTTTCAAATTCAGAAACAGTAACATCCTCATTTATTAAATTAGCTAAATCCTCTGTAGAAAAAACAATAGGGAAGTCGTCTAAAATAAGATCTTTTTTTGCTGAACCACTTAAATTTTTATGTTTCTTCTTAAAAAATTCAATTTTCAAGAATGGGAATTTAGAATTAAATGTTCGTTTTAATTCAGAAACTTTAATCGACTCGGATATTTTTGTTTTACTCATTCTTTAATAATTATCTTCTGCAAAGATCATTCTGTTTTAGGAGTTTTTAACTGATTTGCATCAGAGCAAAAAATGATTTTTATCAAGTTAAAAAAACATAGACGCAAAAAAAAAGCTACCTAATAGATAGCTTTTTTTTATATTAAAATAGGATCTTATTTAACTTGATCAACTACTGCTTTAAAAGCTTCTGGATGATTCATCGCTAAATCAGCTAAAACCTTACGATTTAAACCAATATTTTTTGAATTTACTTTTCCAATAAATTCGCTGTAACTCATACCGTATTGACGAACACCTGCATTAATACGTTGAATCCATAATGAACGCATTGTACGTTTTTTGTTTTTACGATCGCGATAAGCGTAAGTTAAACCTTTTTCTAAGGTATTTTTGGCGATTGTCCAAACATTACCTCTTGCACCCCAATAACCTTTAGTTAAAGCTAGGATTTTCTTTCTGCGAGCTCTACTCGCAACGTGATTGACTGAACGTGGCATTTCTTTTTAATTTTTTGATTTTACGTGGCTAATTTTTAGCACTTTTAAAACGTAGTTTCTGGTTAATTTAATAACCGTTGTACTCGGGTTAATTAATGATTACATGCAAAGCATAAACTTTACGTTATTCATATCACGCTTATGTACTAAGCCTGTTTTTGATAACTCACGTTTACGAGTTGTTGCTTTTTTAGTCAAAATGTGACTTTTAAAAGCGTGTTTTCTTTTAATCTTGCCGGTCCCAGTAACAGAGAATCTCTTCTTTGCACTAGAGTTTGTTTTCATTTTTGGCATTTTACTTTATTTATTTTATTTGTTAGTACTCTCGTTTATTTTCCTGCTTTTTTAGGCGCAAGAACCATTAACATTTTTTTACCTTCCAAAACAGGTAATTGTTCTGCTTTACCCCACTCCTCTAATTCAGATGCAAATCGCAATAATAATATCGTCCCTTGTTCTTTAAATACAATTTCACGTCCTCTAAAAAAAACAAACGCTTTTACTTTACAACCATCCTGTAAAAACTTTATAGCATGATTCTTTTTAAATAGATAATCATGTTCATCAGTATGTGGTCCAAAACGAATATCTTTTACCACAACTTTTGAAGCTTTTGCTTTTACCTCTTTCGCTTTTTTCTTTAATTCATATAAATACTTACCATAATTAATCAACTTACAAACAGGAGGGTCAACATTTGGAGCTATTTCAACTAAATCTACTTCCATATCGCGAGCCATTTTAATAGCTTCTGCAATCGTGTAAACTCCTGGTTCAATATCATCTCCTACTACACGTACATTAACAACATTTCGAATGTTATTATTGATACGGTGTTGCTCTTCTCTAACTCCTGGGCGTTTAAATCCTTCTCTTAACCCACGAGGGCGTTTAAAAGGAACGGGTGCTGCAGGACCAGTACCAGGCTTAATTGGCCCAGTATTTTTGTTGTTGTTGTTTATTGGTTTTTTAAATACGCTAATAATGACCTCCGCTTTTAGTTAATTTATTATATACTTTTTTGTTTAAAATCGCTTTCAATAGTAGTTTGTATCAATTTCGCAAAGTCTTCAATAGTCATTGTTCCTATATCGCCTTTACCGTGTTCACGCACCGCAACAGTTCCTTCTTCCGCCTCTTTTTCACCAACTACAAGCATAAACGGTACTTTGTTTACCTCGTTATCACGAATTTTCTTCCCAATTTTCTCATTTCTCTCATCTACAAGGCCGCGAATATCGGAATTATTTAGTAATTCTGAAACTTTTTTTGCATAATCGTTATATTTTTCGCTTATAGGTAAAATGGCGTATTGATTTGGAGTTAACCAAAGTGGGAAATTACCACCACAATGCTCAATTAAAACAGCAATAAAACGCTCTAATGACCCAAATGGCGCACGATGAATCATTACAGGGCGATGTTTTTGATTATCTGACCCAGTATATTCTAACTCAAAGCGCTCAGGTAAATTGTAATCCACCTGAATGGTTCCTAATTGCCATTTACGACCAATGGCATCCTTAACCATAAAATCTAATTTTGGTCCGTAAAATGCAGCTTCCCCAGTTTCAACAACGGTACGTAAACCTTTTTTAGCAGACGAATCTATAATCGCCTTTTCTGCTAATTCCCAATTTTCATCAGTTCCAATATATTTCGTTTTGTTTTCAGGATCGCGTAATGAGATTTGCGCTGTGTAATCTTTAAAATCTAAAGCGTTAAATACATAAAGCACTAAATCAATTACTTTTTCAAACTCTTCTTGCACCTGATCAGGA
>JBIISW010000054.1:0-14580 GCA_044340865.1 Bacteroidia bacterium
GTTTTGCCAAACCACTTGTATCTGTTTTTAGCAATATAATTATAAATACTGTTTCTAATAAATAATGGCACAATAATAAAAAAATAGAGTAAAGGTAAACCACCTTTCAAATAGGTTGTAATTTTTAGCGCGGCAGTAGATTTTGTATATAGATTATTATTTTCTACTAATAAAACGCTGTTAGCATTCTTTAATTTAAAAAATTCTTGAATTTCTTTTCCAGTTTCAGACTGTAACGAACAAAATATAAGTTCAGGTTTTTTTTCGTGTTTTAAAATAAACTGAATGGTTTTATTGCAAAAGTTACATTCACCATCAAAAAGAACAATAGATTTATTTAAATAAGATTCATTCATTATGGCCTAATTGTTATAGAGTAGGGGTCAGCAGCAACTTCTGTTTTCTTATTTAAAAGTTCCATAGTTAGGATATTAAAATAATTTATAAATCCATTTCTTCCACACACCCCTGAGTGATGTGGAGTAGGGCCAGTGATATTAATATTTCTACTTGCTACAATCAAATAGCCATTGATGTCATCGATGGCTATTCCATGCGGTTCGTATCCTACTTTATAGTTTGTTCCTACAAATGTATTCATATCAATCACAGTCACAGAACCTTTTATTTTAGGATTAACGTTTGGATCATTTTCACAACTCACATATAATTTATTCGTAAGATTGCTTTTAACCATTTCTAAAGGGTATACTCCAGTTGAAATAACCTGTAATAAATTATCTCCTATGCTACTAAAAACCCTTACTTCATTGCTATTTTGACAACTCACAAAATATTTTGTGCCATCTGATGAAAATATAATTTCATGTGGATCTAATGAGGATACTGAACTTGGAGCTTGAGTTGGATCTAATCTGATTTGCAAAGGTACACTTGAAAATCCGGTATCGATTTTAAAAATAAAATTGCCTGTTTGGCTTGTTACATAAAGTGTATCGTTTGTGTTATTCAATGCTGTTCCATGTCCATTTAAAAAAGCATTAGAATAATAATGAATGACTTGCATGTTTACTAAATTAACCACAGAAATATTTCCATTTGGCCATGCCATGCAATAGGCTTTTTTATTGTCGTTGCTAAGTGTGATGGTATTCCAGTTTTGTTGCGGACCTAAATTTACTTCTCCAACTAATTGATCATCACTTGTTCTAAATTTTTGTAAAATGGAATTTCCTACAAATACAACATACCAATAATTGCCATCTGGTGATACTCTAATCATGTGCGGGCTCTCAGCAACGTTTGGAAATTTACCAACAGTAATGCAACGGATTGGTAATTGTGTTTCTGTATCAAATACAGTCACTACATCACAACCTTGATTTAATACATAGTATTTTTTTCTATTCAAATTTTCACTCCACATTACCTTGCCATTTATATCTGGTGCCCCTTCATCAATCCAATCTTTAATTGTTTGTACTTCTGTTTGGCTCAGTGGAGTATTGTTGAGTGGCATGGTAGGGCTATTTATTAAACCTAATGTTGGATAGGTATTAATAAAATAACAAAGGGATGAAAAATCACTTCTAAATGGAATGACTGGTGACCCATTACTTGAACCTTTAAATAAATCAGCATAACTGCTTAAATTTAAATTAGCGGCTGCTTTATAACTCGCATTGTTGTGACAACCTGCAGTTGCACATTTATATGTCATTATTTTTCCAATTTCTGTTGGATAATCTCCAAATGTGGGCGGCGCTGAATCTTTTGTACACGAAAAAAAAATAAAAGCGAATAAACTATAATTACATAAACGTAATAGGCGTTTGATATTAAAAATAGTTTTCATGTTTAAATATACAAAAGAAATAATTGATTTAGATATTTCGTTTTGGTGGTTCCCAAGCACTTTCGTTTGTTGCCGATATGTATTTTAAATAGCCTATTAACAAAGCAAAATTCATTAAAATGAAATGACCTAAGGTATTTATAATGGGAATTTTTAGGTTTAATTTTTCTAAGAAAATGGTTAAGTAGGGTAAGATTAAAATCAAACTGTATCCAAAACTAACGAGAATAAATACATCGAAATAATAACTTAATAAGAATGACAGTATAAATGAAAACACGAGTGCAAATGGCGTGAACCAACGTAATACTTTATGAGAAAAAAACGCAAAACCAAATCCTTTATGAATGGGAAATAATAAGTGTTTGTAAAACTTTAAGTTTCTGAAATTACCCAGTGATATCCTTATCTTTCTTTTAAATTCAATCATAGGGTCGTCGTTAACGTCTTCATAACACACCGCTTCTGGTTCAAATAAAACTTTTCCATTCTTGGATATTACATCCAGTGTAATAAAAAAATCATCCATTAAAAAACCATCTGGTACTTTTACAAAGTGCTCTTTTAATATGGCATAGCAACCTCCTTCAACACCAACACAAAAGCCATACTTTAAGCTTTCGTTATATTTCAATTGGTTTTCGAAATTCATGTAAAAAATTTCTTGTCCAGATATGCCTCCGTTTTTAGGGGAAAATTTCATGATATTTCCACCAACCATTTGAGCGTCCTTTTTTATTAAATTATAAACTAAGGCTTTTATGGTAATCGGTTCAAAAAATACATTAGCATCTGTAAATACTAAATGTTTTGTTTGCACGAGGTCTATCAGTTCGTTAATAATTTTAAGTTTACCGTTTCGCGATTCCTTTTTAATTAAAGTCATGTTTTTATGTTGTGAACTAAACGCTTCAATAATGGTATTCGTTTGATCAGTTGAACAATCTGAACCAATTAACACATGAAGTTTTTCGGATGGATAATCTGAACTTAAAATAGATTCTAATTTTCTTTGTATTACCTTTTCTTCATTAAATACTGAAAAAACAATGGTAACAGGTGGCCACTCTATCACACTGTTATAATCATTTTTTAGTTTATTCACATGTTTTGTTGATACGTTCATGTACCAGGGAAAAACGATGTAACTAAAAACTGGTATTAGAACGCAACTAAAAAAAAATATGAGTAGGACGAATTCCATGTAAGTTTAATTAGTTGAATAATCTTTTACAACATGATACAAGGTGTCTCTTTCAACTGGTGTGCGTTTTACTTGAGTTATTAAATCAACCAATTCTTGTGTACTTAATTTTGGTGTTTGTTCTTCAGCACCGGCCATACTATATATTTTGGTGGTATCGTCAATAGTTCCATCAATGTCATCAACTCCAAAATTTAAAGATAGTTGTGCTGTGCTTCTACCAATCATCGCCCAATAGGCTTTAATGTGATCAAAATTGTCTAAATAAATTCTGCTAATGGCGTAGTTTCGTAAATCTTCAATAATACTTACTTCAGGCACATCAGACATATCATTATTTCCATTTCTAAACTTTAACGGAATAAAGGCATTAAACCCTTTTGTTTTATCTTGTAATTGTCTTAATCGTTCTAAATGATCAACCCTGTTTTCAAAGCTTTCAATATGGCCGTATAACATGGTTGCATTAGATTGCATGCCAAGTTTGTGCCAAATTTCATGAATACTCAACCATTCTTCGGCACTGCATTTTCCTCCAGCAATTTTATCTCTAATCTCTTTATCAAAAATTTCTGCACCACCGCCTGGCATCGAATCTAATCCAGACTCTTTTAAAATTGTCATGCCTTCTTCGTAAGTTACCTTTGCTTTTTTAAAGATATAATGACACTCAACAGGGGTTAAGGCTTTGACATGTAAATTAGGACGATGTGTTTTTATGGTTTTAAATAGGGTTGTATAAAAGGTTAAATCTTGTTTTGGAATAACACCTCCCGTAATATGAACTTCTGTAACATCTTTATCATCGTATGTTTTAATGATATCCATCATTTGTTCAATAGATAATTCCCAACCTTCTTCACGTTGTTTAATTAAACGAGAGTAGGCGCAAAATGAACAAGTGTATACGCAAATATTAGTTGGCTCAACATGAAAATTACGATTGAAATAAACGAAGTTTCCGTTTTTTTGTTCGCGGACAAAATTAGCTAAGGTTGCTAAGTAAGATAAATTCGCGTTTTTAAATAAGTAAACACCATCTTCAAAAGAAATGCGTTCGTTATTAAAAACTTTATGCGCAATTGTTTTTAATTCGGATGATTGCGACGATTGATCAATGAGCGTACTTAGTTGTGTGTTTGAAATCATTGTATAAAAGTATAAAAAAGCATTGCAACTTACAAGGCGTTATGTGCTATTAACAAAAACAGTAAGCGATTGTTTTTGGTTACATCATTTTAATCTAAAATTGCTAAACTACCTAAGCCTTCTCTTATAACAACGATGTCATCATTTTCTGAACAATCTAAAACCGTTGAAGCATATAAATTTCCCAAGCCACCATCAATAACAATATCTACTTTTTTTTCATATTGATCATGTATCACTTCAGGGTCAGTATAATAATCTAAAATGTCATCTTCCATATTATGCAAACTGGTAGTTATAATTGGATTACCAAGCGCTTCAATGATAGTTTTACAAATCAAATTATCAGGAACTCTGATGCCAACTGTTTTTTTATTTTGTTTTAATAATTTGGGAACATTTGAATTTGCTTCTAAAATAAAGGTATACGGACCTGGAAATGCTTTTTTCATAACCCTAAATAACGAATTTGAAATTGGTTTTGAGTAATTAGACAATTGACTTAAATCGCAACACACAAACGAAAAGTTGGCTTTTTCGGGTTTGATATTTTTGAGTTTACATAATTTTTCAATGGCTTTTGGTTTCGTAATATCGCAACCAATGCTATACACAGTATCAGTTGGATAAATAATAAGCCCGTCATTTTTTAAGCAATCAATAATTTGTTCTATATCTTTTGGATGTGGATTGTTATAATTTAACCTCAGTAGCATGATGTGTTTTTATTGATAAAGGTACGATTTACAACCATGCCATGTGCAGGTATTTTAATGGAATCACTTTGCTTAAAAAATGCCAATAAAAAAGGTTATTCAATTGAATAACCTTTTTTATTATTTAAATAAATAGTTGGCTATGAGTAGTTTATACTACTTCATTTCTTTGGTACATTTAGCATACAAGCCAACAAAAACCAAATCAACAATAACCATTAATACAATGCCAATCATGGCAAATTTTGCACCACCTGCAACAATAGAATTAGCCATGCTAAAGGTATTATTTCCTAAAAAGAGATAAGCTGTGTAAGGCAAAATTTCAGCGATGCTATAAATGAAGAATCCTTTTTTATTGAAATTCCACATCATGATTACGCCTAAAAAGGAAAGTAAGATATAAACCAAATCGATGTAAGGCGCAATTTTGAAATAGGGATTTTCTTGCATAGCAATCATTTCGTTTTCCATCGTGTCAGCCATATCAGGTTTTATTTGTCTGATTTGCTCGATTTGTTCACGTTTTGCTTCAGGCGTATCTTGAAAAATACGCGTTACACCTTGTAATAAGGATAAACCACACATCACAAACGATAAAATACAAAGTACTTTTAATAATTGTGAACGTACTGGTTTTGAATTTTCTATGTCTAAAAACGGTGATTCCATTAGTCTTTTAATAATTCTCTACTGATTACTAATTTTTGAATTTCGCTTGTTCCTTCGCCAATGGTACATAATTTACTATCACGGTAATATTTTTCAGCAGGAAAATCTTTTGTAAATCCGTAACCTCCAAAAATTTGAACCGCTTCGTTTGCATTTCTAACACACACTTCAGATGCGTAGTATTTTGCATAAGCACCTTCTTTAGTCATTTTTTGATGACGGTTTTTTAAATCAGCAGCTTTAAACGTTAATAATTCAGCAGCTTCTAATTCAGTTGCCATATCTGCCAATTTAAATCCAATAGCTTGAAATTGTGAAATTGGTTTGCCAAATTGTTCACGTTCTTTTGCATATTTTAATGAACACTCGTAAGCACCACGAGCAATACCACAACTTAAGGCAGCAATAGAAATACGACCACCATCCAACACTTTCATGGCTTGAATAAATCCATCACCTTCTTTGCCCATCATTTGGTCTTTGTGCACTCTACAGTTATCAAAAATTAATTCAGCTGTTTCGCTAGCACGCATGCCTAATTTATTTTCTTTTTTACCTGATTTAAAACCTGGTGTTCCTTTTTCAATAATAAATGCACTCATGCCATGACTATCGCCTTTTTCGCCGGTACGAACAATAACAACGGCTACATTACCTGTAATTGCATGTGTAATAAAGTTTTTAGAACCATTAATAATATAATAGTCTCCATCTTTTACAGCTGTTGTAGCCATACCACCAGCATCCGAACCAGTTCCTGTTTCTGTTAATCCCCAAGCACCAATCCATTCAGCAGTTGCTAATTTTGGTAAATATTTTTTCTTTTGTTCTTCGTTACCAAATGCTAATATATGCCCTGTGCATAAAGAGTTGTGAGCAGCCATCGATAAACCAATAGAACCACATATTTTACTCAATTCGATAATGGCAGTAACGTATTCTGTATAAGATAATCCTGAGCCTCCAAATTCTTCTGGAACCAAAACGCCCATTAATCCTAATTCTCCAAGCTTTTTAAAAACCTCAACGGGGAAGATTTGAGCTTCGTCCCATTCCATCATTTGTGGGTAAATATTGTCTTTACCAAATTTACGAATCATATCAGCTATAGCGATTTGATTTTCATTTAATCCAAAATTCATACCTGTGTTATTTTCTAATACTGTGCTAGACATGTTATATTATTTGAGTGTTTAATTAATTTATCTTTTCCGTTTAAAAATTCTAATCCTACTACAAAGGTAAACCCACTTACCTTTGCACCTTGTTGTTCTACTAAATTAGCAGCCGCATCTGCTGTTCCGCCTGTAGCTAATAAATCGTCGTGTATCAACACATTCCAATCTTTTTTTAAGCTATCTACATGCATTTCTATTTTAGCTGTTCCGTATTCTAAATTATATTCGTAGCTAATTGTTTTGTAAGGTAATTTTCCTGCTTTACGAACCAATATAAAAGGTATATTCAATTTGTTGGCTAACAATAACCCAAATAAAAATCCTCTGCTTTCAATGCCAATAATGGCGTCTGGCTTATGACCGATAATAGAAATGAAGCCATCCACAATATCATTGCACAAAGTTTGATTTTCAAAAATAGGGGTAATGTCTTTAAACATAATCCCAGGTTTTGGAAAATCAGCAACATCTCTGATAGCAGATTTTATGTTAGTTTCTAAGCTCATTTTTTTAGGCAAACAAATTTAATGAAATTTGGTTCAAATAAAAGATATTTTTTAGTCGTGCAAAATCATTAAATTGTCTTTAATTGTTCTTCAATCGAAGCAATCTTACTTAAAGCATCACTTTCTTTTTTACGTTCTATCGCAATAACTTCAGGTTTAGCATTTGCTACAAACTTTTCGTTGGATAGTTTAACGCTCACACTTTTTAAGAATCCTTTATGGTACTCTAATTCTTTTATCAGACGTTCTTTCTCTTCTTCAACGTTGATGTTTGAAGATAATGGAATGTAAAATTCAGTAGTTTCAATTTGAAACGAAAATGCGCCATCTACTTTTTCTGTGGTATAATTAAACGACGAAAGATTGGCTAGTTTTATAATGACCGCATCAAAGTACGAGCGGTTTGAATTTGATTTTTCATACACTTCCAATTTCTCTTTAGGAGATAATTGTTTTTGTGCTCTGATATTTCTAACCATGGTTACTAATTCTTTAGAAACTTCAAATTCGGCTAATTGTTTTTTATCAATTGCAGGTAATGATGTGGGCCATTCAGCCACAATGATGCAATCCTTTGCATCACGCTCTTTTAAACTATGCCAAATTTCTTCGGTAATAAATGGCATCCACGGGTGCATTATTTTTAATAAGGCTTCTAAGAAACGGATCGTTGCATCAAAGGTTGATTTATCCATTGGTAAGGCTTTTCCATCAACAAAATCAGGTTTGATAGCTTCTAAATACCACGCACAAAAATCGTCCCACACTAGTTTATAAGTCGCCATTAAGGCATCACTCATGCGGTGTTTGCTGTAATGGTCGTTAATAATTTCTAATTGCTCACTCAATTTATGTTCAAACCAAGTAATGGCAGCTTTTGATGATTCCGGTTGATGTATTGTTTCTCTGCCTTCGAGAGCCTCAGGCATCGAAACTTCAAAACCATTTATTAAACGAAAGGCATTCCACACTTTATTAGCAAAGTTTCTTCCTTGCTCACAGTAACTTTCATCAAACATTAAATCGTTACCTGCAGGCGAGCATAACAGCATACCAACACGAACTCCGTCAGCACCATATTTTGCTATCAAATCTAAAGGGTCGGGCGAATTCCCTAAACTTTTACTCATTTTTCTGCCTTGTTTATCTCTTACAATTCCTGTTAAGTAAACGTTGTTAAATGGCTTTAAACCAGTGTATTCCTTACCAGCAATAATCATTCGTGCTACCCAAAAAAATAAAATTTCTGGTGCGGTTACTAAATCATTGGTTGGGTAATAATATTTTAAATCTTCGTTTGCTTTGTCCCAGCCATTTGTTACGATTTTAGGATCAAAAACGGTCATAGGCCATAACCATGAAGAGAACCACGTGTCAAGCACATCGTCATCTTGTTTAACATCATGGATATCTAATGAAGAATTTTTTTCTTTTAATAAGGCAATAGCTTCTTCTTTTGTTTTAGCAACTACTGTATTTCCTTGTCCATCGTACCATGCAGGAATACGCTGTCCCCACCATAATTGGCGGCTAATGCACCAATCGTGTACATTTTCCATCCAATGTTTGTAGGTATTAATGAATTTTTCAGGAATTAATTTGACATCACCATTTACAACGGCGTCTAACGCAGGTTTGCTAATGTCTTCCATCTTTAAAAACCATTGCATACTCAAACGTGGTTCAATCACGGCGTTTGTGCGTTCGCTATATCCAACTTTGTTTTTTATCTCTTCCACTTTTTCAACTAAACCTTGTTCAGTTAAATCTAATATAATTTGTTTACGGCAAGCAAAACGGTCTAATCCAACGTATGCACCAGCCGCTTCACTAATTTTTCCTTCTTGTGTTAACGCATCTATTGTTGGTAGTTTATGTTTTTGTCCTAAATTAAAATCGTTGATGTCATGTGCTGGCGTTACTTTTAGAGCACCTGTTCCAAATGCTGCATCTACATATTCATCAAAAATGATTGGAACAATACGATTCACAACTGGTACAATGACCTGTTTTCCTTTTAAATGCGCATAACGCTCATCAGTGGGATTAACACAAACGGCCGTGTCTCCCATAATGGTTTCAGGGCGAGTAGTCGCAACGGTAATGAATTCAGGTACTTCGAGAGTCTCTGTGCCCGAAATCATATATTTAACATACACTAATTTACCAGTAGATTCTTTATGAATAACCTCTTCGTCGCTAACGGCTGTTAAACCTTGAGGATCCCAGTTTACCATACGCACGCCGCGATAAATATATCCCTTGTTGTATAAGTCAATAAAGGTATCTATAACCGCTTCACTCATGTCTTCATCCATGGTAAAACTGGTTCTATCCCAATCGCACGAAGCACCTAATTTTTTTAATTGTTCTAATATAATTCCACCGTATTTTTCTTTCCAACCCCAAGCATGTTTTAAAAAATCTTCACGACTCAAATCAGCTTTATTTATGCCTTGTTCTTTTAATAAGGCAACCACTTTAGCCTCAGTAGCAATACTAGCGTGATCGGTACCAGGAACCCAACATGCATTAAAACCAAGCATACGCGCTCTTCTAATTAATACATCTTGAATGGTATTATTAAGCATGTGTCCCATGTGTAAAACCCCCGTTACATTTGGAGGAGGAATAACAATGGTGTATGGAGTGCGGTTATCAGGCGTTGATTTAAAAAACTTATGATCTATCCAATATTTATACCAAGTTGATTCTGCTTGTTGGGGGTTATATGTTTTTGCGATTTCCATTGCTATTAATTAAATTTTGTTAAATTTGGCGTAAAAATAATGAAAGTAAACCATGTGTATACTATCTTTATAGCACGATATGATAATATATTCAAAAAAAGTAAACCAATACATTAATAATTAATAAACAAACAACATGAAAAAAGTAATTTTATCTTTAGGATTAGTAGCGTTTCTAAGCTCATTATCAATGGCACAAGAAACTCATTCTGCAAATGATGGTCATAATCACGCAGCAACACCAGCAGCAGCAGCTCCAACGAGTTTAGCAGATATTAAGTTGGATAAAATGGTTCATGATTATGGTAATATCATGCAAGGTGATAATGGTGAATGTACATTTAAGTTTAAAAATACAGGTAAAGAGCCTTTAATCATTACAATGTGTCAAGGTTCTTGTGGTTGTACAGTTCCACAATGTCCAAAAGACCCAATTTTACCAGGGAAATCAGGCGAAATTAAAGTGAAGTATGATTCAAATAGAGTAGGACCTATCAGTAAATCTGTGACGATTACATCTAATGCAAAATCAGGACCTCAAACAATTATGATTAAAGGAAATATTGCAGCTAAACCAGTTGAAGAAGCATTTCCTACAACTCCACCATCACAAGGAGCTCCATTAGAAAAAAAATAATTTAACCTATTAACATAAACGAGATGAAAAAGATAGTTATCGCAATTACTTTATTTTTAGGATTAGCAATAGTTTCAAAAGCACAAGTAGTACCTACTGAACCAATGAATCCGAACGCTCCTGAAATGAAATTTGAAACAGAAGTTTTAGATTTTGGAAATGTTAAGTTTGATGGAAATGGTGTGAGAGAATTTAAAGTAAAAAATATTGGACACTCTCCATTAACAATTACCAATGTGCAAGGTCAATGTGGATGTACATCTACAACCATTGATAACAAACCAGGTTGGCCAGTTGAACCAATTTTACCAGGCAAAACAGCTAGTATTCGTGTAAAATATGATACTAAGCGTGTTGGTCCATTCGAAAAAAATGTAACAATTTCTTCGAATTCAAAAGAACCAAGTAAAGTTGTAAAAATTAAAGGTGTTGTTGAAGCAGCTCCAGTTGCACCTGCACCAGATGCAAAATAATAATAAACTATTTGTAAAGAACCCTTCTATTTTTAGAGGGGTTTTTTGTTTTATTTTAATTTGTCTGACGATGAATGGGTTTGCACAATCTACCATTCAATTTAAAGATTCGAAAAAGAACTTTGGAATGGTTAAAAAAGGCGAACTGGTAAAAGTGGTTTTTGAATTTAAAAATAGTGGAAACTCACCCTTAATTATTTATGACTATAAAGTAGGATGCGCTTGCACAGAAGTTGAGTTTTCGAGAGATCCGGTGCTTCCAGGCGAATCTGCTGAAATTCTTGTAAAATTTGATACTAAATCGGCTTACGATAGGCAAGATAGGGTAATTGAAATTATTTCTAATGCTAAAAATAGCAGTCAAAAAATAAGATTAAAGGGCGTTGTATTAACGAAATAATGATATCGTAAAATTTATTAAAATAAAAAACATTGAAGCAGTTAGTTATTGATATTAGTGATATGTCGACCCATCAAGTTGCGGCAAAGCAATTATTTGAATTTGCAGGAAATCAAAACGTATTTTTATTTGATGCAGAAATGGGAATTGGCAAAACTACCTTTATTAAATCGATGTGTTTGGTTTTGGGAGTAACTGATACCATGAGTAGTCCAACGTATTCCATCGTCAATGAATATAACGCACCACATGGTAAAGTTTTTCATTTTGATTTGTATAGAATTACAGACAGAAATGAATTATTTGAATTTGGTTTTGAAGATTACCTCAATGATAAAAATCATATTTTTATTGAATGGCCAATGTTTTCAATACCTTTCTTAGATTCCTATATTAAAATAAATTTAAAGTTTGAAAATAATAAACGTTATCTTTACGCCGAAATTTTTAATACGTATGACTAAATTAGTTTTAACTATTGCTTTGTTATTGAGTTTTACAGTGAGTGTATTTTCTCAACTTCCAACTTCAACTGTTTCAATCATTCCAACTAAAACGAAAAAAAAGTTTTCTGATGGAAGTATGTATTTACTTTGGGGATATACGCGTGCTTTGTATTCAAAAAGTACCATACATTTTAGCGATAACTCAAATACGTTTTATCCTGCTACAGGTCAATACCATGATTATAATTTCACCATTTATGATGCTAAAGCGCATGATAAACCAGATTTTAAAGATATAAAAGACGTGGCTAATATTACGATTCCTCAATTTGTAATCAGATTAGGTTATTATTTTAATAATAAAAAAGACTTTGGTGTTGAAATTAATTATGATCACACAAAATACGTGGTAACCGATTATCAAACAGTAAGAATTAAGGGAAACTTTAATGGACAAGCTGTAGATCAAGATACCATTTTAAATCCGAATAGTTTGTTACATTTTGAACACACGGATGGTGCTAATTTTTGGATGTTTAATTTTATAAAACGTTGGAAATTATACGAACCAAATAAAAATTTTAATTTAGGTTTTGTTGTAAAACCAGGGGCTGGCTTCGTTTATCCTCGCACTGATGTAACGATGCTAGGAACCAGACTGAATAACAGATGGCACATTGCAGGATGGATTGTGGGCGTAGAAAGTGGTATTAGAGCTGAATTTTTCAAGCACGGAGTGTTTGAATTTGTTGCTAAAGGCGCTTATGCAGACTACACTAACGTATTAGTGTTAGGTAAAGGAAACGGTAAAGCCAATCATCATTTTTTCGCTGGGCAGCTTACAGCAACATTAGGATATAGTTTGTAACTATTATAACGCAGGTAAAAGTGTTGCTTTGCATTCACCAAATCCAACTCTTACACCATCTTTTTTGCAATACCCTTTTAAAATAATGGTGTCGTTATCGTTTACAAATTTTCTTTCAGTTCCATCTTTTAAAGTCATCGGCTGAGTTCCTTTCCAAGTTAATTCAAGAAAGCTACCGTATTCTTCTTTTTTAGGACCACTGATAGTACCACTCGCCATCATATCACCTACATTGATATTGCAACCATTTACCGTATGATGCGCTAATTGTTGTTCCATGGTCCAATACATGTATTTATAATTAGACGTAGAAACTAAATTATCATCTCCATTTTCTGTGATTAAATGAACTTCTAAATTGATATCAATATTTTTATCTCCACTGTATTCTAAATAAGGTAATACGCTTGGTTCTTGCGTATAACCTTTTGTTCTAAATGGTTCTAATGCATCTAACGTCACAATCCAAGCAGACGTAGTTGACGCAAAATTCTTTCCTAAAAAGGGCCCTAGCGGCACATATTCCCAAGCTTGAATATCACGAGCACTCCAATCATTAAATAAAACCATTCCAAAAATATAATCATCAGCGTTTGATGTGCTAATGGCTTCACCCATTTTTGTTGATTTTCCAATAATAAAAGCTGTTTCTAATTCTATGTCTAATTGTTTTGTTGGACCAAAAACAGGAACTGTTGCATCAATTGGTTTCATTTGTCCTTTTGGTCGATGAAATGAGTGACCGCTCACACAAATACTAGAAGCTCTTCCATGATAACCAACAGGGATGTGTTTCCAATTTGGTAATAAGGCGTTGGCAGGATCTCTAAACATGGTTCCTGTATTCGTTGCATGATCAATACTGCTAAAAAAATCAGTATAATCACCAATTTTTACTGGTAAAAGCATGCATACATCACTTTGTTTTTTAAATACTAAATCAAAAATAGCGGTGTTTGTTTGTAGTTCGCTATTTGTACTTGATAGCAAGTCTGACAAGCGATGACGTAGCGCACTTGTAGTTTGTTTTCCTAAAGAAATAAAATCATTTAAGGTTGATTGATTGAAAACGTCTTGTGGTATGTTTAAGGCCGAAAAGTAACCTTGCTCGTTAAGTACAGATAAATCAATGATATAATCGCCAATAGCAGAACAAGCTCGGTGTTGAATAGATTTGTCTCCATAAATACCAAAGGGTAAATTTTGAATAGAAAAATCAGAATCAGTTTCAACAGAAATCCAAGAAGTTAATGACGTATGTAGTGCGTTTTGTGCCATGATGGTAAGTAATTAAAAAATAAAATTAAAGGCCTATATTAGGATGTAATTATAATCAAAATTATACATTTGTAGGATGAAGTTTTATAAATATATTATTTTTTTTTTAATACTTATTTCTAGCAAATCTAAGTCTCAAAATTATAATGATTTTTCTTTCATTTTAAACGAAAAGTCTATTAATAAAATATTCACAGCCATTGGGGAAATAAGTGGCAAAAACGAGTTTAATGTTTTGTTGGTCAAAGGTCATTATACATGGACTATTGTAAATCCAAAAATTAATTTGCGTCCAGATAGCAGTGATTTTACATGTGATGCTAAAGTAAATGTTGGTCCATTTGATTATAGTACACAGGTATTAGGTACTGTTAAAATAGATTACTCAAATAAAACAAATTTGATCAGTATTAAAATAACAAAAGCTATTTTTGAATTATATACTGTTATTTTAGGTAAGAAAATTCATATTAAGGATATTCATTTA
>JBIISW010000189.1:0-4189 GCA_044340865.1 Bacteroidia bacterium
ATGCTTATTGCATTTATTTCTATTTCTTTTTTAATTAGAGTTATAATTTCGGAGTGAGATTCTATACGAGCCTTGTGTTTTTTGATACACACATCGCAATACATGCAATCACCAAACTCTGTTTCATTAAAGTACGCTAATAATAATCGACTCCTACAAATATGTTCTTCGCGCACATAATTAATAACGGTGTTTATTTTATAAAGTGTTTTTTGTTTTAAAATAGGATAATGAACTAATTTAATGTTTTCAAATTTTAAATTAATTCTATTTTGGAGAAAAATTAATTTTGGTAGCGTCGTTTGTGGTAAATAAGAAAGCACGCCTTGTTGGTTTAAAATATCAAGTTGATTTAGTAATTCAGCATCCGAAATTTTTGAACGGTAAGCGATGTCTTTTTCTTTAATTGGCACGTATTCTTCAAATAGTCCGCCGTAACTGCGTAGTAACACTTTGATGAGTGGATCGTATTTAGGAAATTTAACTTGAAAACTATACAAATCGTTTTTATGCATTTTCAACATCACTTTTGCTGGCTCAAAATTGCTATCTAAATAAGTGAGGTAACCTTCTTTTTCCAAGCATTTAATGGCATTGTATAAAGTCAATACTTTTAAATTATAATTTCTTGCAATTTCATCAATGTCAAACGAAGTTGTGAGTCCTTGACCGGTTTCAACGGCGATTTGATAAAAATTAAAAATAGCTTGATAACATTGTTTTATCTCCTCATCTGTGGGCGTATTTTTTACATAGAATTCTGTTAACGAATCAATATCAGTTTCATTACATAAAATAGTTGCATAGGCTGTCTTTTCATCTCTTCCTGCTCTTCCTGCCTCTTGAAAATAGGCTTCTAAACTATCAGGTAAATCAACATGCACTACAAATCTTACATCGGGCTTGTCAATTCCCATCCCAAACGCATTAGTTGCTACAATAACTTGAATGTGATTATCAATCCATTTTTGTTGTTGAACTTCTCTCTCTGCTGGTTTTAATCCTGCGTGGTAAAAGCCCGAAGAAATTTTTTGTTGAACTAACCATTTACTAATTTCTTCTGTTTTTTTTCTGTTACGAACGTACACAATGCCCGAGCCACCGATGTTATGTATGATTTTAAGCAATCGTTCGAATTTGTTTTCTTCGAGCTGAACAACATAACGAATATTTTTTCTTACAAAGGATTGCCTATATACGTTTTGATTTTTGAAATGTAATTTTTCTTGTATGTCATCTACCACATCTTTTGTAGCGCTTGCTGTTAGGGCAATAATATTGATAGATGGAAAATAAGTGCGGAGTTCGGCTATTTTTAAATAGCTTGGTCTAAAATCATATCCCCATTGAGAAACACAATGTGCTTCATCAACTGCAATTAAGTTAATGGGTAAATAAGAAAGTTGTTGTCTGAAAGTTTCATTTTCAATTCTCTCTGGCGATACATATAAAAATTGAACATGACCTAGTGCGGCATTATTTAAAGCAACTTCAATTTCTTTAAAATTCATGGCCGATGTAATGGCAACAGCGCTAATCCCTTTATTTTTAAGGTTATTTACTTGGTCGTTCATTAAAGCAATGAGCGGAGAAATAACCAAACACGTTCCACCACGAGCTAAACCAGGAATTTGAAAACATAATGATTTTCCTCCACCTGTTGGTAATAATGCTAAAGTATCTGTGTTGTTTAATGCCGAAAGAATAATGTCTTCTTGCAAAGGACGAAAGGTATCATATCCCCAATATTTTTTGAGGTAGAAATAAATATCTTCTTTTCCTTGCAAAGCTTGGTTGATTTTAAAAAACCTAATTTACCCTTTTTTAATCAAAATAAGTTCAATTTTTAAACAACATTTGACATTGACTGTTGTTAGTGATATATTAGAGAATCATTTAAAAAAAGTCACACATGGAATTTGTAAATCCAATAGATAAAGATAAAGTTGCTGAAAACCCAGGATTATTGCCTTATTCTCATCACGTTGGAGGTGTTGTGATTAATCCCGAAGATACTGGCAAAATTAAATCGCGCGCATTAACGGCTATGCGTGAGCAAACTAATATACAAATGACTCAAATACAAAAGCAAGTTGAGTTATTGATGAAGCAAGCTAATGATTTGAAAGACCGAGTGGATATGTCCGAACAAATTTATCAAGCTGATTTATCCTTTGAGCCAATTATCAGCCAAATATATCATCTGTACAAAAAAGAAGAAAAATTTAAATTATTATTAATAGGTCCTGAAGATTGGGGAAAAATGCCCGAAACATTAAGCTACATCGGAACAGTAAAAATGTTAGGCGATCATACTTGGGAAATATTAAATAAAAATAGCGAAGTTTAATTTTATTCGCCTAATTCTAATAATTTAATATCTCCAATAGCATTACCAGCAATGCCTTTCACAGAGCCATAAAAATTGGTTGTATTCAATAACACTTTTTCCAATTGTTTTTCGCGCTCTTTCCAAATTTTTTGCATAGCGTTTTTTTCTTTTTGTATTCCATCCTGCAATTCGGTAAAACCTTCAACGATGGCTTCTATTTGCTGTCTAAATTCTGTTCCTGTTAAATAGGAGTAGAGCATACTCATTTTATCTCCTTTATTTTCTTGGCTCGCTACGGCTGAATTTATTTTAATTAAACTATCTCTTAATACAAATGCCAACGATTTTATTTGAGTAAATGTGCAAACCCATACGCCGTCTTTCATTCCAAAACTATCCATGTCTTTTGGCATGGTTTCGGTCACAATCACAGCAATGTCGGCTTGTGTGTGGCGCATATCATGTTTTAATTTGTCAATCCAATCGCCACCAAAAGCTTTTGTATTCTTACTTTCATATATTATTTTACCACAGGCATTACCTAAATTATTTCTTACGGTTTGTATAGCATCAGCTCCACGCACTCCCTTTCCAACTTCTTCAATGACATCAAATGGAAAGGTTGCTTTTAATAAATCTTCTAAGGCAATTTCTTGTACTTCGCCTTGCAATTGCATTGATCCTTGCCCTTGCTTACGCACCATTTCTTCAGTTAATTTTTTTTGATCCTCCAATTGCTTTTGTAATTCAAGCATTTTTAATTGGTAATCTTTGTCTTTCAACATTGTTTTTTCTTGTTCTTGCTTTCTAATCGTTTCCGAAAACTGTTCTCTTTCAGCTTGTAATTTTTTTTGAATCGTTATTTCAAGTTCAGCTTCTTTTGCTTGCATTTCTTTTTCTTTTAATAAAAATGCGAGTTCTTTATCTTGACTTTCCTTTAATTTATGGGCTTTTTCGGTTAACTCTTTATTTAGCAATTCCATTTGCATGTGCATTTCCGAAGCGGCTTTTTTTATTGCGTCTTGCTCCAATATTGCTTTTTGAAGTTTAATTTTATCAGCAATAATTTGTTCTTGGTTTTCTTCTTGCTTTTTTAACTGCTCAATTTTTAGTTCAAATTCTTTTTCTTTTTCAGCAATTAGTTTTTGATCTTTATTGAAACGATCCATATAACGCGCCTTGATAGAGGCTTCAATTTCAGACGAAATTGCTTCGCCTAATTGAAATTCGTGTTTGCAGTTCGGACATTTTATGGTTGATGGAGAGCTCATGTTGTTGGTTTAATTTATCGGGATTATGTTACCCAAGACGTTTATTTTTTTATTGAGTTTTAAAAAATGTAAACAATATACAAACATTGCTTTGTAGTAAGTTGCTTATGCCTAAATTTACAAAAAAATAAATTAAACCCACAACTATGAAATTTTTTATTGATACTGCAAATTTAGACCAAATTAAAGAAGCACAAGATTTAGGTGTGTTAGATGGTGTAACCACAAACCCTAGTTTAATGGCCAAAGAAGGCATTAAAGGACAAAATAATATTTTGAAACATTATGTTGACATTTGTAACATTACAACTGGAGATGTGAGTGCAGAAGTAATTGCAACTGATTTTGAGGGTATGATTAAAGAGGGCGAAATTTTGGCTGATTTACATGAGCGTATTGTAGTGAAAATACCCATGATAAAAGATGGGATCAAAGCAATCAAATATTTTAGCGACAAAGGAATTAAAACAAATTGCACATTAGTTTTTTCTGCAGGGCAAGCATTATTAGCTGCTAAAGCTGGAGCAACGTATGTTTCGCCATTTGTTGGACGTTTAGATGATGTGAGTACAGATGGTATGCGTTT
>JBIISW010000191.1:0-4176 GCA_044340865.1 Bacteroidia bacterium
CAAAAATAATAAAAATTGCTTGATTAATAGTTGCGAGAATTGAACATATAGCTATTCGTAACAAAATGTTTTTTTAGTTTAATTTAACTATAAAAACAATAGCTTTGTTGCGATGCAACAAAAACCTTTAATTTTAGTAACAAATGATGATGGTGTAAATGCCTTAGGTATTTTACATCTGTCTCGTATTGCCATGCAATTTGGCGACGTTTATGTAATTGCCCCAGATAAGCCTCAATCAGGAATGGGTCATGCTATTACAATCAACGCTTCTTTAAGGTTACAAAAAACAAGTTACCATTTAGGTGCCATACAGGAATATAGTTGCAGCGGAACGCCTGTTGATTGTGTAAAAATGGCAGTCAATAAATTATTACCAAGAAAACCTGATTTAGTTATTTCGGGGATTAATCACGGCAGTAATAGTTCTATTAATGTTATTTATTCTGGCACTATGAGTGCGGCTATTGAAGGTTCTTTAGAAGGAACTTCAGCCATTGGATTTAGTTTAAACGATTATAGCTTCGAGGCTGATTTTAGTGGAACAACCTTATTTATTGAAAAGATCATAACTTCAGTATTAAAAGATAAATTACCGAATGGCATTTGTTTAAATGTTAATTTCCCAAAACTTACTGCAGAAGCAATTAAAGGGTTGAAAGTTTGTAGGCAAGCAAAAGCAAATTGGGTTGAAGATTTTGAAGAGCGATATGATCCACATGGTAAACCATATTATTGGTTAACGGGTAAGTTTATTAATTTTGAACCAGACGCTGAAGATACTGATGAATGGGCTTTAAAAGAAGGTTACGTAACTGTTGTTCCAACGTTGCACGACTTAACTGCACATAATTATATTAATCATTTAAAAAATGTATTATAAAGTATGTTAGATAAATTAGATAAAATTTGGATTGGGTTATTAATTGGTGTATTTATTCCATTATTCTCATTTTTTTCTTATTGGTTGTTTTTACACAGTCAATTGAATTTTCCGTTTGGATTTATTCGTTATTTAAGAGGTGCAAACACTTTTCAAGATATAGCCATCATTTGTGTAACAGTAAATTTACTAGTGTTTTATTTGTTTCTTAATAAAAAAGTTTATGATTTAAGTAAAGGAATTATGTTTGCGACCTTTGCTTATGTTGGCGTGATTTTTTACATTTCTTTATTATAAAAAATATGAAGTATTATATTGTGGCTGGCGAGCCATCTGGAGATTTGCACGCCTCAAATTTAATGAAGGAACTATTATTAATTGATAACACGATTCAGTTTCAGTTTTGGGGTGGAGATTTGATGGAACAAGTTGCTAAACAAAAACCTCGTAAACACATCAAAGATTTAGCATTCATGGGTTTCGTTGAAGTATTGAAAAATATTCGCACTATTTTCAAAAACATAAAGTTCTGCAAGCAAGATATTTTAAGCTATAATCCAGATGTTTTAATATTAGTAGATTATCCGGGATTTAATTTACGCATCGCCGATTGGGCCAAGCAACAAGGTATAAGAGTGATGTATTATATTTCTCCAACTATTTGGGCATGGAAAGAAAATAGGGTTGAAATCGTAAAGCGTAGTATCGAAAAAATGTTTGTCATTCTACCTTTTGAAGTGGCTGTTTACAAAAAACATCATTACAACGCTGATTATGTTGGTCATCCATTACTCGATGCTATTGAACAAGAAAAAAGTAAATTGCCAACTAAAGAAGATTTTACTTTAGAAAATAAGTTAGGTGATAAGCCAATCATTGCTGTTTTGCCAGGAAGTAGAAAACAAGAAATTGAAAGAATGCTTTCTATTATGCTTAATGTTGTTGGTGATTTTCAAGAGTATCAATTTGTTATTGCTGGCACAACTAATTTGCCAAAAGAAGCATATAGTAATGCGATTCAAATGGGAATTAAAGTTGTATTTAATCAAACGTATGCATTGATGCAACACGCACATGCAGGAATTATTAAATCTGGAACATCTACACTTGAAAGTGCCTTATTTAGAATGCCACAAGTTGTTTGTTATAAAGGCGGTGCAGTGTCATACGCAATTGCTCGTCTGGTTGTTGGCAACAGAGTTAAATACATATCACTGCCAAATTTAATTTTAGATAGGCCTGTTGTAAAAGAATTGATACAATCTGAACTAACTGCTTCAAATTTAAAAAACGAATTAAAGTCTATTCTTGCTGGTAAAAAAAGAGAAGAGATGTTGGGAAATTACGATGAATTAATTCAACTGCTTGGCAATAGCGGTGCGTCAAAAAAGGTAGCTCAATTAATGTATAATCATCTTAATGCTTAAACATATTTTAAAATTAACTTTGATTGTTTTGCTCTTTGTGAATTGGCAATCAAGTGAAAAATGCACAGAAATGTCATTTGCAGAAAACGATGAAGTTTTATCAATCAGGATATTTTCGCAAATTAAAGTACAATCTTTTATAATTAAATCAGAGATTGGTAATTATAGTTTATGGGCTAATGGTATTGAAATTTTAAATACGATAACTAACCCTTCAATTAAATTAACATGTATAAATGATTCTATAGAATTAAAATCGGCCGATCGTCTTGTTGGTAAATTTAAACGGATAAAATTTTCTTGCGCAGATCAAGATGCAACATTTCAAATTAAAATGCTTTTGCCTGAACGAAAACCGCGCTTATATCAAGATAATATGTTAGTTGATGTTGAACAAGGCTATTTAAAGTGTGTTAATGAAATTGAATTGGATAATTATATTGGTGGAGTTGTGCAAGCCGAATCAGGCCGACTCTCGCACCCTGAGTTTTATAAAGTCCAAACGATATTAGCGAGAACATTTGCTTTAGCTCATATTCAAAAGCATGCACTTGAAGGTTTTTCATTATGCGACCACACACATTGTCAAGCTTATTTTGGTAAGCCAACAGAATTGAATATCATAAAATCTGTTTTTGAAACAAAAAATAAAATTGTAGTTGATGAAAATCTTAACCTTATAGAAGCCGCGTTTCATAGTAACAGTGGTGGACAAACGCTAAATTCCGAAGACGTTTGGGGAAGTAAACTATCTTATTTGCGAAGTGTAAACGATACTTTTAGTTTAAAAATGCCCAATGCTAAATGGGAAAGAAAAATCGCTAAAGATGATTGGCTCTCTTACTTAAAAATTAAACACAATTATCCAATTGATGATGAGGATGCAAAGCTACTTGCGTTTAATTTTAAACAAGATACTCGTAAACCATTTCTTGAGTCTAATAACATTAAAGTGCCATTAAAAATTGTTAGGACAGATTTTCAATTAAAATCGACTTACTTTAGTATTATGCCTAAAGGTGATTCGTTAATTTTTAAAGGAAAGGGCTTTGGGCATGGAGTAGGTATGTGCCAAGAA
Organism: Bacteroidia bacterium; assembly: GCA_044340865.1. Taxonomy (GTDB): domain Bacteria; phylum Bacteroidota; class Bacteroidia; order B-17B0; family Aurantibacillaceae; genus UBA4416. The sequence goes on from JBIISW010000191.1 coordinate 3,389, forward strand.
GGAGCTATGAGAATGGCTAAATTAGGTTATACTTATTTAGATATTTTAAATTTCTATTATCAAAATACACAATTAATTGATTTACGTCTTCTTGATTTTTTTAAAGACGAGTAGTGTATTATTTTGATCCAGTATGACCGAAACCACCGCTACCTCTGTCGGTTTCGTTCATTGAAGTCACTTCTTCCCAATTAATTTGTTCGTGTTTAGCAATTACCATTTGAGCAATGCGTTCACCGTCATTAATCATAAATGGTGAATTAGATAAATTAATAAGTAGGACTTTTAATTCTCCTCTATAATCTGCGTCAATCGTACCAGGCGAATTCAAAACGGTTATTCCGTTTTTAAAAGCTAAACCACTTCTTGGTCTAATTTGTGCTTCATAGCCTTTGTGCAATTCAATAAATAATCCTGTTGAAATAAGTTGTCTTTCAAGTGGTTTTAATTCTATAGGCGAATCAATGTTTGCTCTTAAATCTAATCCAGCTGAAAACTCTGTAGCATAACTTGGTAGATCGTGTTTAGAATGATTTATGATATTAACTTTCATGATCGATGTATTTAATTTTTTTTAAATTTTTAAATTCTAATATGTAAAAAGCGGTTGCAAATAGTATGAGTAAAAAATTATTCAAAATAATTTTTATTCCTATATTATTTATGTCATTATAAAGGCACGAAATGAAATAAAGTCCAAGAGCTAATAGTGTAAAAACGAAAATACTTCTCAAGTTATAATTTATTTTATAGTATTTCTGCCCAAGTAAATAGGATAATATCATCAT
>JBIISW010000190.1:0-4176 GCA_044340865.1 Bacteroidia bacterium
TCAATTGAGCTAGTTCATTATATTTAAATGGACGTTTAGCAAAAAAATGTTCATTGTATCCTAATTTCGTAATGACGTCTTCATGTTTTTTATGGTAGGATAAATTTACCCATGTGAATTTTTTTCCAATAGAAATAAATGCCTTGTAATTCAACGAATCATGTTGTAAGCTATCTAGGCTAGCTGTTATATAACCCTCATTAATCAGCGAAAAACAAATAGAATTAATTTCTTTTTTTAAGGCTAAGGTATCTTGAAATTCTTTGGTAAAAATCAAATTTTTAAATTTAGCTTCATTACTCACATGATGTAAAGTAAGCTTATAAGTGTTTTGACCTATACCTTTAATAGATAATAAAAAAAAGAAAGTATAAATAAAGGTTTTTTTCACATCCTTTTTAATCCTAATTCCAAACGTATCTTATGCCAAGTCCTTGTTGGAAACATGTATTGGTATAATTACGTAATTCGGGCACTGACAAATAATTAATACCAGGCCTCAATTCATAATGAAGGTGCGTGCGTTTCCAAAATTCTTTTTTCTTACCCATTCTAAAATCAACACCTAATGGTAAATACACCGAAGCTCCAATATTGTTTTTTTGCATATAAACTTCTGATTTTGCAATTCCATCGTTTGAATTATTATAATTATAAGGAGTAGTTCCAAATTGCTTTTCTGCAATTGTATATTTAGAATACGTAATATTGGTGCTTGCATTTATTGATGTGCCAAATGTAACGCCGATACCGCCATATAAACCCCAGCGCGCTTCAGTATTTGTCTTAAAAATTAAAGAACCGTCTAATCTTAACTGTTTTGAATTGTAATTCATTCCATAAAATTGATATGTTATAGAATCCAGAGTTGAATACTGTCCAGTTTGTTGAGAAATAAGCGTGTCATATGGTTTTCTTGTTTCGCTGTAGTAGGAGTTTAATAAACCTTGATTTCCTAAAAAATTAAAGCCCAATCTCAGTTGCATATTTGATTTATAGGTTTGTTTTTCTTTATCTAAAAAGTTCAAACCAAGCATAACTGAAAACACCGAGTTTCCATCGGTTCCCATTGTATTTCTTTGGTTAAAGTTTGAAAAGTTTTCGTTGAGTAAAGTTGAGTTAGGAGCTAGTTTTTTAAAATCGGTAAGTGACGCTGGCGAATTTGGTTGTAATATAAATCCCAACTGAACATGAGCATCTTGGATTTTTATTTTTTTCGGAGACTTAATTAATTTCATGGGCAAACTTTGCATAGTTTTTGGGAAAGTTTGCATAACTTCTTGGCCATGTATTCGGCTACAAAAAAAAATAAAGGTGAATAGGATGATTGCAAAAGTTGGTTTACACTTTGTCATTGTAAAATAATTTATGGTTTTAAAGTAAAACGACATGATGCTTGATTTATTGTGTTTGCCTATGGTTGCGTATCCCATTTAAGCAAGAGAAATCTCCTTCACTGTTTCAACCCAATCATCTCCGCTATTCAGACTTTCCACTAGCTGCACTTTATGCCCGCCGTGTTCGTGAAAAATTTCTTGGTATTCGGTTCCTATTTCATAAATGGTTTCTAAGCAATCAGCTGTGAACGCTGGCGAAAAAACTAAAATATTTTTCATTCCCTTTTTTCCTAGGTCTTCAATAATTTTATCACTAAACGGGGTTAACCATTTGTTGTCTAATCTACTTTGAAAACTCACCGTGAATTTATCTTTAGGAATATTTAGTTGTTTCACAATCAATTCTGTTGTTTGAAAACAAGCTGCTTTGTAACAATAATAATTTTCATAACTGTTTTCTGTTTCACAGTTATGATCTTTACATAAGTACCCATCATTATAAACTTTATCTACTTGTCTTTCAGGCAAACCATGATAACTAAATACAATGTGTTCGTATGCGTTTAAATCATGTTCTTTGGCACGGTTTACAATGCAATTAATGTAATTGGCATTTGTGTAGTACTGTGATATAATTTTTAATTCTGGAATAACCCACCATTTACTAATTATTTCCATAGCACATTGTAAGGCGCTGCCAGTGCTGCTTGACGCATATTGAGGAAATAAAGGAAAGATAATTATTTTATGATATCCTTCTTGTTTCATTCGCTCTAAAACACTTTCGATGCTTGGATTTTTGTAGCGCATGGCCAATTCTACTTTATAATTTTCGCCAACTGATAATTGTAATTTTTCAGCAAAATTTTTACTATGCATTAATAAGGGCGAACCATTTTTTTCATCCCAAATGGCTTTGTATAATTTAGACGAATTACCTGAACGAAACGGAACGATGATTCCATTCACTAATATTTTTCGGAGCAACCACGGAATATCAATCACGCGCGGATCGTTTAAAAATTGAGTAAGGTAACTTTTTACGTCTTTTCTTTTAGGGCTATCTGGTGTTCCTAAATTGAGTAATAAAATAGCAGTTGTTGGTTTCATGAATAAAGTGTTTAGTACATAAACAAAACAAGTTCGTTTTAGTTTTGAGTAAGACTATGTTTAAGCTTGAGCAGTTGGTCCACCAAAATTTAAGGGTAGTGCATTCATTTCGCTGTCTTTTATTTTTCCGTGCATTTGTTCAAAGCGATTGACATTATCTGCTAAAGCTTTCATTAAACGTTTCGCATGTTGAGGAGTTAATACAACGCGAGATTTTACTTTTGCTTTTGGCACACCAGGCATCACCCTAATAAAATCTACAACAAATTCCGTAGGGGAATGAGTAATGATGGCTAGGTTAGAATATATTCCTTCTGCAATTTCTTCAGAAAGTTCAATATTTAATTGGTTTTCGGCTTCTTGATTTTCCATAAATAATTTTTTTTAAAGTTATGTTTTTTTTCTGAAGCATAAAAAAAACCTATCACGATTGTGATAGGTTTTTTAAAATGTAGTGATAAAAAATTATTCAGCAATTACTTCAAAATTAATGGTAGCTGATACTTCTTTGAATAAACGGATTTTAGCAGTGTAAGTGCCTAAAGCCTTAATACCTTCTTCGTTCATTTCAATGTTTTTACGTTCAACTTCATAACCAGCTTTTTTCAACGCTTCTGCTAATTGAATGTTAGTTACTGAACCAAAAATCTTTCCAGATTCACCAGCTTTTGCACCAACTTTCACAGAAATATCTGCAAATTTAGCAGCAAGTTCTGTAGCAGCTGTTCTTAATTTTTGTTCTTTAAATGAGCTTTGTTTAATTTCTTCCGCTTGCATTTTTTTGTTACTTTCAGTAGCTAAAACGGCAATGCGTTGAGGAATTAAAAAGTTACGTCCGTATCCGTTCTTAACTTTTACAATATCATTTTTAAATCCTAACCCTTTAAGGTCTTGTTTTAATATAATTTCCATGTCTTTCCTCTTTTATTATTTTAAACAATCTGCTAAATAAGGCATGATAGCAATGTGACGAGCACGTTTAACTGCTTGAGATACCTTACGTTGAAACTTTAAAGAAGTTCCAGTTAAACGACGAGGTAACAATTTACCTTGCTCATTTACAAACTTCAATAAAAAATCTGGATCTTTATAATCAATATATTTTATGCCTAGTTTTTTAAAGCGGCAATACTTTTTCTTTTTTGCTTCTACCTTAGGAGGATTTAAAAAGCGAACTTCATTTTTAGCCATTTTTCTAATTTTTTTTAATTACCAATTATGCTTCTACTTTTTTTGCTTTAGCAGCTTTTGCTTCTTTAGCTTTTCCACGACGTTTGTCAGCCCAAGCTGCAGCGTGTTTGTCTAAAGCGATTGTTAAGAATCTTAAGATTCTTTCATCACGTTTAAATTGTAACTCAAGTTCAGCAATTTCAGTGCCTTTTCCTGTGTATTCAATTAAGTGATAAAATCCTGTAGATTTTTTTTGAATTTGGTAAGCCAATTTTTTTAGACCCCAGTTTTCGTGGTGTACAATTGTTGCTCCTTGATCAGTTAAGATCTTTTCAAACTTTTTTGCGGCCTCCTTTGCCTGATCTTCAGACAAAACGGGAGTTAAAATGAAGACCGTCTCATAGCGTTTTTCCATTGTTATTATTTTTTTTAAATTAGGGTCGCAAATATAAGGTATTTATTTGATAATGAACCGTTTTAAATGTTTTTTGATGCATTTTTTGTATTGATTAAAACTTAAATTATTGATTAACAGTTATTTAATGTTTTTTAGAAAGTT
>JBIISW010000192.1:0-4168 GCA_044340865.1 Bacteroidia bacterium
GTTTGGTTTTTATCTTTAAGTTGAGCATACCTACCTTTTACTTCAGCAACATAATCTGTGTCTTTTTTATCTTGATTTGCTTCACTTCTGGCTGATTTATAACCTCTTTTTTGGTTAAGCATATATAATATTCTACCTAATTGCTCTCCTGTAATATTTTCAGAAACGGATTTACTTCTTAATTCCCATAATTCTAAACTTGGTAATTTTAATAATTCTTCAGAAGGAAATATATTTAAGTTTTCAAGAGCTTTTTTTAAACTGTATTTGAAATCATCACTTTTTTTTAGTTGCTTTCTATCGTAACCTTTCCGTTGTGTCCTTGCTGTTGTTCTATCTTGATTTTTAGTAATCGCTTGTCCTTTTTGAAATTGATCTCTATCATTTGAATTTAAAGGGATAATTCTTGATCCCATTGCTATAATACGGATAGGCTTGTTGTTTTCATCAACTTCAATAATCGCCCATCCAATTGAGTTAGTCCCTAAATCCAATCCTAATATTTTTTTCATAATTTATTTTTTTATATAATTTTTAAATTGTAGTATTGTATCACAATTTGAAATCTATTCACAATAAGGATTATTCCGTTGTGAAAACATCCAAAGCGGGAAAGTAATTTCTCGCTTTTTTTTGTCACTTAATTTCTCTTTGGGAGCATTATTTTATTGTTACTGTTTTTTATACAGTATTACAACAATAATGACGCCAAAAATTTAGAAAAGGAAATAAAATTTACTCGAAATATTTATTTTATTTTTAAATGCCTATTTAAAAATAAAATGTTAAGTGCAGGTTGTAAATTGATGTTTGAAAACCTTTGTAAAGCCTAGCTTTCTATATTTTTCTTTCTAGTTAAAGGAAACATTACGATTAGCCCGATGATAAAGAAAACAATCAAGGATAAAATAGAATTGCGCATGCCACCAGTTAGTTGGCTAATCATTCCAAATGAAATGGTTCCTAATATCATACCTAATTTTTCTATCACATCATAAAAACTAAAAAAGCTAGTGTGATCTTCTGTTTCAGGCAAATATTTAGAATAGGTAGAACGAGATAAAGCCTGAACACCACCCATCACTAAGCCAACTAAAAACGCCACGATATAAAATTCAAATGGTGTATGCACAACTCCAAAAGTGAACACGCAAATAAAAATCCAAATACTGATAGTTACTATTAGTGTTTTTACATTTCCAATTTGTCTCGACATCCATGAAAATAAAAAAGAACCTGCAATGCCAACAAATTGAATAATTAGAATGCTAACAATTAATGCGGATGTTTTTGTTTTTTCTGCAATAATAGGGTCGGTTCCCCAATCTATTTCATTTCTTGCAAAAAGCACAGCAACTACCATAATAGTTTGAACGCCCATATTGTAAAAAAAGTAACTCGTTAAAAAACGTTTCAATTGAGGCATCAATTTAATCTGCGCATACACATTTGATAATTCCTTAAATCCTTTTGAAAATAAACCATCCTTGTTTGTTATTTTGTGATGATGAGATTTTTTTGGTAAACGCTTAAACGTGTATTGTGCAAATCCAATCCACCAGATGCCAACTAATAAAAAAGAATATTTTACTTTAAAAAATCCTTGATGAGTTATTGGGTCGTATTTAAAAACCATGATGCCGATTAAACAAATAATTAATAGTAACGAACTCCCGAAATAACCTAAAGCAAATCCTCTAGCACTTACTTTGTCTTGATTTTCGGGAGATGCTATTTGTGGCAAGTAAGAATTGTAGTATACTAAACTACCCCAAAAACCTATGGTAGCCGTGATAAAAGGCACAAAGCTTAACATTAAGTGGTCTCTATTAAAAAAATATAAGCCCATGCAAGAGATAGAACCTAAGTAACAAAAAAATTGAAGAAACATTTTTTTATTTCCTAAATAATCAGCTACGCCGCTCAAAATAGGAGTGATAATAACCACTATTAATAAAGCAAAGGCATAAACAAAAGAATAGATGTTTTGATTTTCGAAAGTAATTCCAAGTAGCTGAATAGATTTTCCTGTAAAATTTCCATTAGCATCATGTGTTGTTACAAAGTCGTAAAAATTTGGGAATATAGCAGACGTGATTACCAGTGGAAAAACTGAATTGGCCCAATCATAAAAAGTCCATGAACGAATAATTTGTTTGTTATCTTTTTCCATCGTTTTGGTATTTTGTTTTTTTAATAAATATAATAGAAGATTTTTAAACGTGTTAATTTTCTTTTACAATTTCAAATTCAACGCGTCTGTTTTTTGCTTTACCCTCATCTGTATCATTGCTCGCAATAGGTAACGAACTTCCGTAACCTTTAAAGTAAATTTTATTTTGTACACCTTTTTTGATAAGAAATTCGAAAACCTCTCTGGCACGTTGCTCTGATAGTCTTTGATTTTTCGATTTTGAACCAGCATTGTCCGAGTGTCCATTTATTTGAATTGCCATGTTAGGATGTCTGATTAAATACTGAGCCAACTTATTTAATTCTGAAAAAGATTCAGGTAAGATATAATATCGTCCATTTTCAAAAAAAATATTTTTTAAGGCTACTTTTTCACCTACTTTAATGTTGTTTTTTACCTCTAGTACAGAGTCTTCTTCATTTATACTAAAGGATCCAACAATTTCAACTTTCACTTTCTCCACCACTTCTTTTGCTTTTATAAGCGAAATATCATCTATAAAATAATAAGCCTCTTTAAAACCTAGTTTAAAAATATTCATTCGAACCATGTCTTTTTTAATGTTTGTTTCAAAGTTCCCTATTGTTATATATTTTTCTCCGCCATCGGCTTGATATTTCCCTGAAATTTTAAACCACTGATACCCATTTATTAAACTCCCTTTTTTACAAACGGAATCAATAATTCCGGTCTTTGATGCATCTTTTTTATTTTTATAGCCACCTTTACTAAATAAGGCACCAAACGATTTTAAACTTGCATTGCTCCAAAAAGCAAGCCTTATGTGCATTTCAAATTCATAAACGGCCCCTCTGCGCAGTGCATCAGCTAATTTAACCTGTGCAAATTCTTTGTATTTTTTTTGAAACCGTAAGCCAATATAGCAATCTCCTGAATAGGCTCCTTTTTGGGAAGATGTATCATTACTAATAGGTTCTTGATAGTAATCTACACTGGCTATTTGCGTCCAAGGAATCGCTTGGCGGATACTTCCTGATTTTTTTCGGTAATTTTCAAAACTACCGTTTGGAACTAAATTTTTTCTAATTTCTTCAGTTGGTTGACCGAAAAGGCATGTTATTGTATTAAAAAACAGGTATGTAAAAAGGACTTTGAGACTCATATCTATTTGTAAAAATAAGTTTTTACAAATATTTTGTAAAAAATTCTTTTGAACAGTTGTAAATATAAAAAAAAGTGTATATTTGTAGCCCAAATAAAAAAATAGAATTAATAATTAAATAGAATGGCAAATCATAAGTCGGCAATAAAAAGAATTAGATCAAATAACGCAAAACGTTTAACAAACCGTTATTATGCTAAAACAACTCGTAATGCAATTAAAAAGTTACGTGATACTGAAACTAAAACTGAAGCTGGAACTTTATTACCTAAAGTTGTAGCAATGATAGATAAATTAGCTAAGAAAAGTGTAATACACAAAAACAAAGCATCTAATTTAAAATCAAAATTAACAAAGAGAGTTAATGCATTAGCAAAATAATTCATTTTTTACATATAATTTAATAAGAACCTCACTTGTGAGGTTTTTTTTTAACCTAAATTTTATTAGGGTTTAAATAATAATTGTGTATTTTTGTCGATAAATAATAATATAAATATAAAATATTTAAAAATGAACACTAAAAATTTCAAAATTTTAAGTTTAGCTGTTGGAGCTACTGTTTTGTTAGCAGGCTGTAATGGACTTGGAAAAATGGTAAAAAAGCAAAACACAATTACGTTTAATGTCAATCCAAATCCTTTGGAAATGCATGGTGATAGTATTGTATTTAGTGTATCAGGAAAATACCCAGCTAAATTATTTGCCAAAAAAGCAACTGTAACTGTTACTCCAGTTATAAAATACAATGGTGGAGAAAAATCAATGAAACCAGTAATACTTGTAGGTGAAAAAGCAGTTGGAAGCGGGCAAAAAATTAGTTATGAAAAAGGTGGTTCATTTAATTATAC
>JBIISW010000056.1:0-14400 GCA_044340865.1 Bacteroidia bacterium
CTTACATTGGTTTTGACGCCATCAGTACCACTGCCGAAGAGTGCAAAAATCCTCAAAAAGATTTACCAAAAGGAATGATGTGGGCCATTATTATTTGCACCATTTTATACGTTGTTATTGCGTTAGTTTTAACGGGAATGGTTAATTATACTGATTTAGCTGTAAATGATCCACTGGCTTTTGTTTTCGAAAAATTAAATTTAAAGTGGTTATCTGGTATTATTGCAGTTAGTGCAGTAGTTGCTATGGCAAGTGTATTATTGGTATTTCAATTAGGTCAACCTCGTATTTGGATGAGCATGAGCAGAGATGGATTGTTACCAAAGCGTTTCTCGAAAATTCATCCAAAATTTAATACACCTTCATTTGCAACAATTGTTACTGGTTTCATTGTTGGTGGTGGAGCCTTGTTTATGAATATGTCTACGGTGACTGATTTATGTAGTATCGGAACACTCTTCGCTTTTGTTTTAGTATGTGCAGGTGTTTTGAAGTTAGATACAATGCCTAATAAACCTGAACGAAAATTTAAAACGCCCTATATGAATGCTCAATACATTGCGCCTATTATTTTTATAGGAACAGTTGTAAGTATTTATGTATTTAACAAGGAAAACATGCTTTCGTTTTTATGTTCAACCGATGCATCCTCGCATCGTTTTGATTTTTTCGTGTTCATGTATAATATACCTATGTGGATTTTTTCTTTGATTTCTGTTTATATGACCATACAGTGTTACAAGAAAAAGCACTCATTGATACCAGTGTTAGGCTTAATCAGTTGCTTATACATGATGGCGCAAATTGATTTAAAGAATTGGATTGGCTTTGTAATTTGGCTTATTATTGGCCTTATTATTTACTTTACATACAGCTATAAAAAAAGCAAACTCAATTTAGAAACGCAACTTGTAAAGGATTAAAAAACGAACACGCGTTAATTTTTCAAAAACTGTTTGTCTGTTAAAGAATTTAAGAAAGCTTCCAAATCTAATTTTTCTTTGACACTTAAGTGAAGTGGTTTTTTTAGCAAGCTATCTCTATTTATTGAATTTGAAACGAATTTATCGGGTTCATTATAATAATCAATCACTTCTTTTAATGTTTTATGCATGCCGTTATGCATATAAGGACCCGTAATACTTACGTTTCTTAATCCTGGTGTTTTAAATTTCCCTAAGTCTGTTGGTTTTCTTGTTACCATAAATCGACCACTGTCATTTAATTCTTTCCCATTAAATAATCCAATATTTCTAAATTGATCGCCTGTAAAATCAGGTCCAAAATGACAATCAAAGCATTTTCCTTTTTCGTTAAAAATAACTCTACCACGTTTAGCTGCTGCCGAAAATTGCGTTGTATCTTTTTCTGTCATGTAATTATCAAAGACTGAATTATTTGTTTCTAATGTCCTTTCGTAGGCCGCAAGTGCATCAACTACATTTTTTTTATCTGCAATTTTACCAAAAATGGAAATGAAAAATGATCGGTATTGTTCGTGTTTATTTAATCGACGAACTACTTCAGATAAAGGTAATGCCATCTCTACTGGGTTTTCAATTGGCCCAGAGGCTTGTTCTTCCAATGTTTCAGATCTTCCATCCCAAAAATGAAACGACCGACTGCTTAAATTCATTGCACTAGGTGTATTTCTTGCACCTTTTGCACTATCTACTCCAAAACTAAGAGCTATGTTATCAGAAAATGCAAATTCTGGTTTATGACAAGAAGCACAACTTACTTGATTTCCGCGGGATAATAATGAATCAAAGAATAATAGTTTTCCAAGCTCTTCAATACTTGTTGGTTTAGTTAATTGCTTCTCTAAATGCGTTGATTGAGAGCATTGACTTAAGCAAAAAATAAAAACTAGAAAAAGACTAAGCCTAACAACGATTTTCATGATTCAACGCAAATACTTTATGATGATTTATTTTTTATGTTTTGTAAAAAACAGGCAAAAAAAAAGCTCAACACTGTTGAGCTTTTAAATTTAATCCTTAGCAGGATTTCTATAATAGGTTTTATCTTCTAAAAATTCATTGATAGAAATCAATGCTGGTTTAGGCAATTTTTCGTAATATTTAGAAACTTCAATTTGTTCTCTGTTTTCAAAAATCTCTTCTAAGTTATCAGAATTACTAGCAAAGTCAGCTAATTTAGCAGATAATTCTTCTTTCATTTCTGAACTAATTTGATTAGCACGTTTCGAAATAATTGAAATTGATTCATAAATATTTCCTGTTGGCGCATCAAAGTTTCTGATGTCGCGTGTTACAGTGCTTTGGTCGGCATTAGTTTTTTTAAAATCCATCTTATTGTTTATTAATGTTGTTTTTCATTTTTTCGCAACTTTGGTAAATGCTTTCCGCTTTCACTAAAAAGTTACTTTTAGGGTACAAATCTACTAATTTTAAATAACTTTCCATAGCTAAATTTAATCTTTCTAACTTTTTGGATTCCAGACTGTTAACAGCTAAAAGATAATATGAATGGATTGACAAGTACATTAATTCGTCCACTTTTGGAGATTCTGGAAATTCAGTTATAAAATTTTTTGTATTGGCAATGGTCGCTTTATAATCACCAATATGAAAATATTGATTAGTAATATCGTATTCTTTTCGCTCAAGTTTACCTCTTAATAAGTCGTATATTTTGTTGCAAGAATCAATTCTAGCGCTTTCAGGAAATTGATCAATAAAGTATTGTAATTCCGCCATCGCATTTTTAGTGTCTGTTTGGTCGAGCGTGTAGCCCGGAGAATTTAAATAATAACAGTAAGCGTTCATAAATAAACATTCTTCAGCATGTTTGCCAGAAGGAAAGTTTTTATAATAATTCTTAAAGTGAAATTGAGATAAACTGTAGTCGCCTTGGTAATAGTTGCAATACGAATAATAATAATAAATCGCTTCTGCTTTATCTGTTCCTTTATAAACAGGAATTAATTCTTCATACAAAGAAGTTGCTTTAATGTAATTGGCTTTTTTGTAATAATCATCAGCTTTCTCTAGCTTCAATTCGTAATTCGAACTTTTTAATAGTTTATTATATCCATCACAACTTTGCATTGCAATTACTGCAACTAGGCACATATATAATAGATTTTTTTTCAAAGCGAAACAAAGATAATTTAATTTATCAATTTGACTTAGGTTTTAGCTAAAGTTTTAGAGGATTTTATGATTTTTTCACTTTCTTGCAATCTGGAAAAATGACAATATCACAAAGGCTTGGCAGTTCTTCTAAATGCCCATCACGAGATTCTGCAATTATGGATGATATGCAAATTTTTGTCGCTGTTTTTCTTTTTTTAGTGAGGTAGTTTATTACCTCTTCCGTGAAAACATTTCCAATTATTTTTTTTTCGTAAGCATTGTTTTTTTCTTTGTAAAAGATCACAAATGATTTAACTGCACTCTCATGTGGATTACCGAATCGGTCAAATGCGATGACTTTGTATTCAGCTTCATCAAATGCTGCTTTTACTAATGTTGCTTCTTTTTTAATTGTAATGGTTTTTAAATCTGAAGTTGTTTGAGCAAAAGCGCATGATACACTAGAGTAAACTAAAAAAATAAGGAGAAATGTATTTAGTTTTTTGTTCAAAGTTATGACGCATTTATGTTAGTTGTAATCATATCTGCTAATTCCTTAGCCAGGTTGTTTTTTTCGCAATGAGGTTTTAAAATAGCATTTGCTTTCATTAATGTTTCTTTGTCAACTTCATTTTCCATCTCTGTTATAACGGTGAAAGCTTCAAAAGATACATTAAAATCTGATGAACAAATTAATTCGATAAAAGTGAGATAATCTTTGCTAAAATCTAATCCAGTTTCCCAGCATGCTGCAATAATCGTTGCTTTTTGTTTTGTATTTTTTGTTTTAGAAATTGCCTTTAGCAACATATCTTTTGCTTGATTTGTTTTCAATAAAACAAGTGCTTCATCTTTTTCTTCTCGAGATGTTTTTTCACTAATCAATACAGTAATTAAATCGGCATTGAGGATGTCTTTTTTACTACCAGATTCATTTCCAATAATTAAAGTGGCATATTCTTTTTCGTCAAATAATTTTTCGGGATCTATTTCAGGAACAATATCACCTTTTAATTCTTCAGGCAAATCATCTAGGTTAAAATCTTCTATTGGGTTCATTGTTTGATGTTAATTATTTTACGAAAGTACTAAATTACTGTTAAAATGCCAGAACAATGGCGAAAAACAAATGCTAAAGACTCATCATATCTTTTAGTTTAACCGCTTGCCGCCGAGATATTTCTATTTGCTGTCCATCTTTTAATTTAACCATTAGCCCACCATTAAACCATGTTTCAATACTTTCAACCCAACTTAAGTTAATGATGTGCTTCCTGCTTGCTCTAAAAAAATGTTTGTCATTGAGTCGCTCTTCTAAGCTATTTAAACTTCTTAATATGAGTGGTTTAAATGTTTCAAAATACACCCTTACATAATTTCCCTCACTTTCAAATAAACGAATTTGACTCAATTTCACAAACCATGTTTTTTCTCCGTCTTTAATAAATACACGATCGATTTCAGATAAAGGACTTGTATTTTCTTTTTTATCAGTGTTATCCTTAATCGTTAATTTTCTGATGGTTTCGGCTAATCGTTCTGGCGAAACAGGTTTTAATAAATAATCAAAGGCATTTACTTCAAAGGCTTTAATCGCATACTCATCATGAGCTGTTACAAATACCACATCTGGTAACGCAGAAACTTCCTCAATGAGCTCTAAGCCATTTTTACCTGGCATTTGCATATCTAAGAATATAACATCTGGGTTTAATTCCGCAATTTTTTCTTTAGCTGATTGAGCATTATTGCATTCAGCAACAATTTCAATGTCTTTATGACTTGATAATAAATTTTTTAATTCTTGTCGAGCGAGTCGTTCATCGTCAATTATAATTGCTCTCATACTTTTAATTGTAATTTTTGTGGTTAAAAAAAAGCTATTACAAAGATAAATATCTTATTGAGCTCTCATTATATTCTAATCAGCTAGATTTACCGATTATCATGAATTGTAACTAGCATGCTATTTTTTAAACTATGAAATAGTAATGTTTAATTCACTGATGACATGATTATCATCGACATTTCTTAAACTAAATGTTGCCTTATCGCCATATAAAATCTGCAATCGGTTATTTGTATTTTCTATACCTATTTTGATCCCACTTTTTTCTGTATTAACTAACTGCCCCGTATTTTTAATTTCAATATTGAATCTATTTTCGTTCAAAGTTGCTTTTATCAAAACAGTACCTCCATCAACCGAACTATTAATGCCATGCTTAATAGCGTTTTCAACTAACGTTTGTATCATCATCGGAGGAATGGATAAAAAAAGTGTTCGTGGATCAATATCAATATGATAAGTTAGGCGTTCTTCAAATCGTATTTTTTCTAAGGCCAAATAATCATTTACTAATTTGATTTCTTCTTCAAATAAAATAAATTTATGTTTGTGCATCATCAGTGTGTTTCTCAAGATATTTGATAGTTGAGTGATAGCATGTTTTGCTTTGTCAGGATCTTCATTTATTAATGCTCGAATGCTATTCAAACTATTAAACATGAAGTGAGGATTTAACTGTGATTTTAATGTATTTAATTCTATTTCATTTTTATTTGCTTTTAATTTTAAATTTTGAATTTCTGTTTTTTTGTAATTATCAAAATAATGAAACCCAAAATAAATAAATGACCAAATAATAAAGATGAGCATCAAACTTAATATTTTAGAAGTGGATGCCACAAAATTTAATTCGTAGTTTGTGTTTCCAAACACGTTCATGAAAACCACGTTGAAAATAAAAAACACAAAAGCCATGATAAACGAGGCAATTAAGATAAATGGAATTTGAAAAATTAATTTATTTTTTAAGATTTTGTATTTAATAATCGTTTGTTTATAAAAATGACTAATACTAATACCTAAAGGAAACCAAACTAAAAAAGCTATAATATCTATGGCATTTGTTTTATAGCTAAGTTTGAAGAAAAATAAATTAATTGCTGTGTAAAAAAACCAACCACATAATTGGCAAATCCAGTATAAATCTTTTTTTGTTTTTATCATTTTCGCTGAAGGTAAGCACTATCAGTTAATATTATTTAAGAATTAAATTCCAATTTGAGAGTTTGTATTTTTTAAATAAAATAAAAAAACAAATGATCGCCATGACAATCCATGATAAAAATTCGGCAAATGGGTTTTCTACACTTGTAAAAAACATGGCATCGGTTTGAAGTACTGAATTTTTTGAGGAAATGAGTAAAGCGGAAATTAAATTATTAGCACAATGAATTCCCATCGCTAATTCAGAGCCTTCATCCAATAAGGTTAACACGCCTAGGAACGCACCAAACAATATGTAATAGGGCATCATCACGAGTAAGCCGTGTGTTTTTACTTCTGGATTTGTGCCATGCATTAATCCAAACATAATAGATGTAATTATGAGTGGTAGTATTCCATTTTTAAATGCTATGCCAAATCCTTGCATTAAATACCCTCTAAATAAGAGTTCTTCCGTTGCTGTTTGAATAGGAATAAAAATAATGGAAACAATCAATAGTAAACTAAATTTAGTAAAGTCAAATTTCAATTCAAATGTTTCGGGCGATAGGAAGTATGAACTTACTGTTAATATAATTATGAGAGTGCCCCAAATACTAAATGAAAAAAAGTATCGATTCCATCTTATTTTTTCAAACCCTGTCAATATTGAACTCAGTGTTTTCTTTTGAAAAAACGTTACGGTTAAATAAAAAAACAATAATGTACAGGCGAACATACTCATCATGAGTGCTAGTAATAACGATCGATTTATGCCAACCACATCTGGATTAAATAAAACATTTGGATTACTTAAAATGGTTTCCATGGCAACGCCATTATTAGTTGCTTTTGTAATAAGCGGAAAAATTAAGATGGATTGACTTACTACATATCCTAAAACTGCAGCAGTTATTCCCAATAAATAATATCCTAAACTATTATTCCCAGTTGTTATGCCTTTAATCAATAGTAGATTATTAAATGGGAAAGGATTTTTATTTTCCACTTTGTTTTCGTCTGTCATAGTTTTTTGAATTTTAATTACCTAAGTAATATGCGATAGCTTTTTTTGATATACAGCTATCATAACTAGTTTTTTTTAACTATATTTTTCAATCATCTTCTCGCAAGTTGAATAGACGAGATTAAACACATCTTCAAAACCTTCTTCACCACCAAAATAAGGATCAGGAACTTCCATGTTTTGATTTGGGAAGAGCGTGTTTAAAAACAATTCAACTTTTTGTTCTTGCTCTTTGTTTTTGGCGTGCGCCAATACGTTAGTCATATTGCTTTTATCCATCACATAAATGGCATCAAAATCATCAAAATCTTTTTCAGAAAATTGTCTAGCCTTTAATTGGGTTAAATCAACGCCATGTTTTTTTGCATTTAATACGGTTCTATTATCTGGTTTTTCGCCTGCATGAAAGTTTGACGTTCCTGCTGAATCAATTTCGATAGCTAAGTTTTTATCAGAAATTAATTTTAGCATAATGCCTTCCGCCAATGGCGAGCGACAAATATTGCCTAAGCAAACAAATAGAATTTTTTGCATGGTTTAAATTTCAGCAGGAACAAAATCGCTCTGTTCAGCGTAAAATGCCACTTTAGTTAAAAGATTAAGAATTATTTCTTGAGTTAAAGCATTTGCTTCGCTGGTATATTTCACAAAAACGGAATCGTCCATAATAGCATAAGCCATTGAGCTCATTCCGTAATTTTTATTTAATAAATGCAAATAAAATGCTTCTCTGTTATCATCAGGTATAGCACAAATGGGAGCAACTATTTGAAATAAATGATTTTTTTCCTGTTCCCAAACATCAATGAGAATATCAAACTTGCCTTTTTTTAAATTCCATTGTCCAATTTGTGGTCCTCTTGATAATTCTGCGGGTATACCTAAAGCTAAAATAGCTTCTTCTACTATTTTATAATAGTTTTCGATCATATGATTAAATACTTGTTTCGTTTAATTTCTCATTAAAAAATACCGACATTTTATTGGTGTAGAATTGGCTTTTAAATTGTCCAACCCACTGAATGCCGCTGATGGCGTTAGTTAAAAAAATTTCGTCGGCATCTGCTAAAGTATGAACCGTTAAACTTTTTTCGAACGTTAAAATTCTATTTTCACTTGCAATAGCTAAAATGTGTTTTCTCATCACGCCATCAATGCAACCATCTGCAATGGGTGAGGTATATAATGCGCCATTCTTCACTACAAAAACATTTGAATTAATACTTTCAATAATATGGCCATTATCATTTACTAATAGGCAATCATCTAATTTTAATGAATTTTTCGTAAGACCCGCCATGACGTAAATTAAAGCGCTACCAGTTTTAATACTTGATATTTTTGAAAAGGGTTTCTTTATCTCAGCGTATAAATCAACCCACAATCCTTTTTGATTTAAGGTATATCCAATGGCTTCCATTTTTTCAACTTCAATTAAAAAAGAAATATCATTTGTTTCAGGTGTGTAAAACCCTCCATCATTTCTGAAAACAGTTAAACGGATTCGCGCATCTGTTTGGATATTATTTTCTTTTATTAATTCATATATCAAATGTTCAATGTTGGTTGTTGAAAAATCAGTTGGTATGTTCATTCGCAACGTAGTCATAGCAAGTTTAAGTCTTTGAATATGACTTGGAAGAAGCATTACTTTTCCTTTAATCAATCGAATGCTTTCAAATATAGAGTCTCCATATCTAAAGGCACGATTAGAAAAACTAATAGCCGGTTCATACAGGCTAATTACATGACCATTATATATGCATTTGGTGTCTAACATCTGGGTTAAATCTAGTAAATAATTATAATCAATAATTACCTGTTAAAAATTGTTGAAAAGATAAATAAATTACCTTACATATGAAACATAAATATGATAATATTTATCATATTAAAAACTAATAAAGACAATGAGTGATATTCAGCATTTTTTTCAAGCAATTGAATTTGTAGAAAATTCAAATTATGAAAATAAATTAGGGGGAATAATTAACGCGTACACTAAGAATGGTCATTTTCCTGATTTATCCGACGTTGATATGGCGATTGTTGGCGTGTGTGAAAGTAGACATTCAAATAATTCTGGTAGTCAATTAGCACCTGATTCTGTTAGGAATTATTTGTACGATTTATATCAAGGCAGCTTTAGAGCAAGACTAGTTGATTTAGGAAACATTGAACAAGGTCATGAAGTTGAAGATACTTACTACGCTTTAAAAACTACCGTTGAACATTTAATTAAAAATAATGTCATTCCAATTATTATTGGTGGTAGTCAAGACTTAACCTATGCGCAATTTTTAGGATACGAAAATTTAGAACAGACGATCAATATAGCAACGGTAGATTCTGCTTTTGATATTGGAAGCCCAGACGAGTCAATTACAAACAAAGGCTTTTTAGGAAAAATTATTTTACACCAACCTAATTTTTTATTTAATTATAGCAACATTGGTTATCAAACGTATTTAGTTGACCCTGCCTCATTAAATATGATGAACAGATTGTATTTTGATACTTACCGTTTGGGTCAAGTGAGAGATATGATTGAAGAATCTGAGCCTATTATCAGACATGCTGATATGTTTAGTTTTGATATATCCGCTATTAAACACAGTGATGCACCTGCCAATCCTATTCCTTCACCAAATGGATTTTATGCTGAAGAAGCTTGTCAAATGATGCGATACGCAGGGATGAATGATAAATTAACCTCTGTTGGTATTTATGAAATTAACCCAGAGTTTGATGTTTTAGGAAAGACAGCGAGTTTAGCGGCTCAAATGATTTGGTGTTTCATGGATGGTTTTTATAATCGAAAAAGCGATTTCCCAACTCGTTCAAGCAATGATTATGTAAAGTTTCATGTGGTACTTCAAGATGAAAAATATTCTATTAATTTTTTTAAGAGCAAAAAAAGCGATCGTTGGTGGATGGAAGTTCCATATCCAAGTACAAAAGGTTTGAAGTTTGAACGTCATACCTTACTACCTTGTTCATATAAAGATTATGAATTAGCAGTTAGCAATGAAATGCCCGATAGATGGTGGCAAACATACCAAAAGTTAGCCTAGGATAACCCTTTTACATGATTTGAATTTGTAACAAAGAGTTACCAAATTTAATCAACGTGTTTTGTTTAAAAGTTTAGCGAGTCATTTCTTAACAATAGAATTTGATATACTAAGGTTGCTAACAAATCCAGTATTGGTTTTCAGTATGTTATGAAGTCGTGTTAGTAGCTTGTTAAAAATCTAATACCTGTAAGTAATTTCGTACATTCATATTGTAGAAAGTATTAAGCATTTTTACCATCCCAATATATATTTATGCCAAACTTTGATAACCAAAATAAAATTCGTAAAAAATTAATTGCTCCAGTGTCTTCACATGAAATTGGAAAACTACAACCACAAGCTGTTGAATTGGAAGAGGCCGTTCTTGGTGCCATGTTATTAGAAAAAGATGCATTGAGTTCGGTTATTGATGTAATTTCGGTTGAGAGTTTTTATAAAGAACAAAATGGAATTATTTTTAAAGCCATTTACAATTTATTTAATCGTTCTGAACCAGTTGATATCATGACTGTTTCGCAAGAATTAAAACGTAGTGGTGAGTTAGAATTAGTGGGAGGATCTTTTTATGTTTCTTCATTAACAAATAGGATTGCTTCTTCGGCCAATATTGAATACCATGCAAGGATTGTTGCACAAAAATATTTACAACGAGAATTAATACGTATAAGTACTGAAACCATAAAATCTGCCTACGAAGACGGAACAGATGTTTTTGAATTGTTGGATTCAACCACGCAACATATTTTTCAAATCTTAGATTCTAATGTGAGAAAACAACACGTTGGAATGACTTCGCTCATAGCTAAAGCCATTGAAGATATTGAAGCAGCCGCACAAAAAACGGATGGCTTGTTAGGTGTTCCATCTGGTTTTACTGCTTTAGACAGAATTACAGGAGGTTGGCAAAAATCAGATTTACTCATTTTAGCGGCAAGGCCTGGTATGGGTAAAACAGCTTTTGTTGTTTCAATGGCAAAAAATGCTGCTGTCGAATACAACAGACCAGTTGCTATCTTCTCTTTAGAAATGTCTTCTGTTCAGTTGGTCAAACGTTTGATTTCATCAGAAACAGAAATTACTCAAGATAAAATTTTAAAAGGAAATTTAGATAATCATGAATTTGTTCAATTAAATGAACGTATAAAGAAGTTGTCTGTAGCACCTTTATACATAGATGATACACCAGCTTTATCAATTTTTGAATTAAGAGCTAAGGCTCGCCGATTGAAAGAGCAGCAGAAAATTGAAATGATCATCATTGACTACTTACAATTGATGAGTGGTGGTCCTGATTCTAAAGGAAATCGAGAACAAGAAATTTCAGCAATTTCTCGTGGCTTAAAATCTTTAGCAAAAGAATTAGAAATTCCAATTATTGCTTTATCTCAATTAAGTCGTCAAGTTGAAAATAGACCAGGAGGAAGTAAACGCCCTCAATTAAGTGATTTACGTGAATCTGGAGCTATTGAACAAGATGCCGATATGGTTATGTTTATTTATCGTCCTGAATATTATAACATTGAAATTGATGAAGATGGTCAATCAACAAAAAACAGAGCTCAGATTATCATCGCAAAGAATAGACATGGTGCCATTGAAGATGTTACTTTAAGATTCATCGGTATGTATGCTAAATTTACAGATGTTGATTATCAGGACGGCCAAACCTATACACCATCAGCGAGCGAAGGTATTTCAAATAATACGGATTTCTTATCGCAACCAAATACCAAAACGCTGCAAAGTAAAAGTAATTGGGATATTGATGAAGATGGGCCAACACGAGACATTGTGAGAAGAAATGATATTGATGAAGCGTTTTAATGAATAAATTAATTTATTTTTTTTCTTGTTTTATTCTATCAAATGCTGTGGTTGGACAAACTGTATCATTCGATTCTATATTGCAAACAAAATCAATTTTAAAAACAGTTAGGGCAGATGCAAGAACATTTGGTTTGCAAATTATCTATACTCAAATCAACAGAGATAGTAAAGGCATACCAACGTTTAAACATTTCACGTATCATTTAGATTCAACAAACTATTTTTATCCTGCTAGTTTAGTAAAATTACCTTGTTCTATTTTGGCTTTAGAGAAACTAAATACACTTCAACTCAACAAAGAAGCGTATATGTTTACTGATAGTTCCTATGCTTGTCAGCATGCTGTAAAATCTGACACAACAGCGTTAAGTGGCTTTCCAAGCATAGCACATTATATAAAGCGCATGTGTTTGGTGAGTGATAATTTCGCTTACGGAAGAGTGTTTGAATTTTTAGGCGTTGACTACATACACGAACGTTTAACTAATTTAGGATATTCTAACATTAGGATACGTCATCGTTTTGATGGAGGTTGTAAAGAATTGGAGCATGTTACAACCAATACTGTTTCATTTTATGATGAAAAATTAAACTTAATTTATAGCCAAAAACAACAAGTTTCGAAAAATATATATTCTCATCCACTTGGCACAGTAAAAGTTGGAAAGGCTTATATTAATAATGAAAACAAAAAAATAAGTAAGCCTAAAGATTTTAGTCAAATGAATTATTTGTCACTTCAAAATAGCCACGCTATACTCCAACGTTTAGTATTTAACGAGTATTATCCAAAGGAAAATCAATTCAGAATAAGTGTGGATGATCAACAATTCTTAGTAAACTATTTAACCATATATCCTCGCGAAAGTAAAGATCCTCTATACCATTCAAAAACATATCATGATAGTTATAAAAAATATTTAATGTATGGAGATTCTAAGAACATAATTATCGATACAAACATTAGAATAACAAATAGTGTTGGGCAATCGTATGGATTTATGGCTGATTGTGCTTACATCCAAAATAAAAGCAAGAAGATAGAATTTATGTTGAGTGCTGTTATTTATACTAATAAAGACCAAATACTCAACGACGGAAAATATGAATATAATTCAATTGCATTGCCTTTTTTAGCAGAGTTAGGAAGGCAAATGTATTATTTTGAATTGAGCAGAAAGAAATAAAGATGAAAAGCATTGATAGATTAAAAAAAATAAAAGACTTATTATTTGTTGAAAGAGAAGAGGATTTCTATCAATATAAAGAACAGTTTTTAAGGGCTAGTATCGAACAGCGAAAAAAAAATGGAGCAACTTGGTTTCCCATTCAAATATTAAGTAATGAATTAGGGTATGCGGATTACGTGCATTTAGAAGTTGAACGAACAAACAGTTTAGATATGCCTCATCAATTTAGTGCAGGTAAAAATGTGAGTTTGTTCTCTAATAAAAATCCAGATGAGGTTCAAGAAATTTCTGGCACTATCAAACAGTGTAGTAAAAATAAAATGAAGATCATCATTCATACCGATGATTTGCCTGATTGGTGTTATGATGGGCGATTAGGTGTAAATATTCAGTTTGATGATAATAGCTATATTGAAATGCAAAAAGCATTAGATGAAGTTATTGGTGCAAGAAATAATAGAGTAGCGGAGTTAAGAGAAATGATTGAAGGGAATGACATTCCTAGTTTTAATAAAATTGATGAAAGCGTATTAATTCCTCAATTGAATAATTCTCAAAATAAAGCAGTCAAACATATTTTAAGTGCCATTGATATGGCCGTTGTTCATGGTCCTCCGGGAACAGGAAAAACAACAACGATTGTGCAGGCCATTCGTTTAGTTTTGCAATCTGAAAAACAACTGTTAGTATGTGCGCCAACAAATACAGCAGTTGATTTAATTACAGAAAAATTAATTGAGCAAGGAGTTAATGTGTTGCGCGTTGGCCATCCAGCAAGAGTTTCTGAAGGCTTGCTGAAAGCGACCATTGATGGGCAAATTCAAAGTCACGCCAATTATAAAGATATTAAGAGCTTACGAAAAACAGCAGAAGAATATTTTAAAATGGCTGGAAAATATAAGAGGGCTTTTGGAAAAGAAGATGCTAAACAACGGGCTTTATTTTATACAGAAGCAAGAAATTGCATTAAAGAATCTCGCTTGTTGGAAGATTATATTGTGAATTCATTATTTGAAAACGCGCAGGTAATTAGTTGTACACCAGTAGCTTCAAGCAATAAGGCCTTGGCTAATAAACATTTTAGTACGTTGTTTTTTGATGAGGCGTCGCAAGCATTAGAAGCTATATCGTGGATACCATTATTAAAATGTAAACGGGTTATTTTCAGTGGAGATCATTTTCAATT
>JBIISW010000193.1:0-4133 GCA_044340865.1 Bacteroidia bacterium
GATAATATAACCTATAACTATACTCCAAATGCTACATCGCCCATTGGAACGTATAGACCAAATAATAAATTAATGTATGTAGACGATGCCGTGGGAACCACGGCAATTACTACTGACATTGAAGACCAAGCAGCTGGAAATTATTCGTATGATGCTATTGGAAATTTAACATCAGATATTAGTGAAAAAATTCAAACTATCAATTGGACGGTGTATGGTAAAATTAAAAGTATCATTAGAAGTTCAGTAACTGCAAAATCTGATTTAGAATTTGTGTACGATGCTCAGGGCAACCGTATACAAAAAATAGAAAAAACACGCCAAGCAGCAACTCCATTTGCATTATTACCAAGTACCAATTGGAAAAAAACATATTACGTGCGAGATGCCCAAGGCAATGTAATGGCTGTGTATAAAGAGCAACTCAACACTTCGGTTGCGGGTGGAGGCGTAGAACTACAAATTGCCGAACAACATATTTATGGGTCATCGCGTTTAGGACTTTTAACAGCATTCAATAAGCGAGTAGATGTGAATGCAGAAACGACATTTAAAACCAATTTTAATTCGGGTGCAAGTGGTTTTGGTGCTGTGGGTGCTGGAAGCGCAGTTAATAGTGATGCTAATCAACGTTTAAAAGTAACCGTTGGAGCAGGAGTAATGTATGGCGGAGCTGATTTAAATTTAACTACACTCACACCTGGTAAAACATACGAGGTAAGTTATTCAATTGACAAATCTACCGCACCTAATATGAATATTAAAGCGGTAACATTAGACGTGCCGATGGGATATGCGGAATTATATAAAGAAGTGCCCTTAGATGGCTTTAATTCTTATAAGTTTACAGCAGTATCAGCAAACAACATCATTAAGTTTCAAAATGAAACGAGTGCAAATCCTGCATACGATTTTTATATTGATAATCTTGTAATCAAAGAAGTTACTACCAACAGAACGCTTGGGAACAAAAACTATGAATTATCAAACCATTTAGGAAATGTGTTAACTGTTATCTCGGATCGCAAATTAGCCGTTACTTCCTCAGCCTCTCCAACCCTTGTTAGCCATTATACCAGTGATATTTTAAGCGCGAATGATTATTATGCCTTTGGTATGCCAATGCCCGGAAGAAGTTATCAAAGTTCAAGTGGTTATCGATATGGGATGAATGGACAAGAAAAAGACCTTGAAATTTTTGAAGGAGCCATGACTGCTGAGTTTTGGGAATATGATTCTCGTTTGGGTAGAAGATGGAATCAAGATCCAGTTGATTACCCTCATTTATCTCCTTACCAAACATTTAATAATTGTCCAATTGCGTTAAATGACCCTGATGGTTTAGAAGCGAATGGTTGGCCAAAATGGCTTAGTAGAAAAAAACATCATATTACTCCAGGGAATGGGTTCAAATTTAAATTGCCCAACTTGGCTACAATATATGGTGCAATATCTGGTTTCTTTAGAAAGCTAGGTGGAGGGCATTATGGTGGTTTACATATACCTCAGGGACATAATGAATATTCTTCAATAAATAGTTCAGGAAGCGTTGCCAAAGGAACGACATCTGACCCTGATAACATAAGGCAAAAAATAAATAGTGCTTTAGCGGCAATTCCAGGGGCAGGAAGGTTTCATTCGGATATTGTTGGCATATCAGGCATTATGTATAATGGCGATGCACAGATGGATCCTGAAACTGGAGAATGGACAAATGAAGGTGATATTGGAGGTTATGCTTACGCTGAAGGTTCAGGATTTGGTGATTGGGGTAGGTTATCTTTAAATACAGGAGTAAGTGGTTTTAGTAGAAGTAATGACCATAATAATAATCCAACACCAATTGGTGCTTTATTAGTTGGATCTGAATTTATACCCGGTTTAAACTTTTTAGATGATGCTTTTGGTGGTGTTATTACTGCCTTAAGAGCCACTGCCTTTACTAATAAACAATTTTCCAGACCTAGATTTAAAAGTACAAATATGTTAAGGGTAACTAATGCTAGTTTCACTAAACATACAGTAAATTTTGATTTAAATGTAAGGTTTAAATTTTGGCGAAGGGTGCAGAGTTTTGATAATAATAAATTAAAAACAAAATCTCAAAGAAGTGCTGCATGGAGGGCATTACACAATGTTACAAGATAGATTTAAAATAATAACAAGTGTGTTTACACTTTTTTTATCCTGCTCATTTTATACTCAAAACCTCATTTACAATAATAGTTTTGAAATTAACAAAGAATGTCCTTATAGACTTAGTGGATTAGAATTAGTTTTAGGATGGAAAACTCCGAGTAAAGGAACTCCTGATTATTTCAATCAATGTTCAAAAGACAAAGCTTTTTTGATTCCAAATAACTTTGTGGGTAATAGTTTTCCTCACGCTGGGAATGCTTATATTGGGTTTGGGTATTATTTTAAAGAAAAACATATTGAATATATACAAACCAAATTAATAGAACCATTAAATGCCAATAAGAGTTATTGTTTAGAGTTTTTTATAAAAAAGGCATCGCTCTATCGTTTTAGTTTCGATGAGCTTTCAATCTTATTCTCAAAAGAAGAATTTAAATGGGATAATTCGGAGTTTTATGACGATAAAGTTAAAGAAGATAATAATTTATTAGTTTATAAATTACCTATACAAAAAAAAGATGAGTGGACAAAAGTATGTTTAATGTATAAACCCAAAACGGAACAATATTTGACAATTGGATTTAATAAACCAAAAGATGTTTTTATGTTGCACATGCAGGCTCGTGTTGTAGGGTCATATTATTATTTGGATGACGTAAGTTTAATTGAAATTAAAGATAGTAATAGCAATCAATGTTCTTGTAACATAGTTAATCCAATAAAAAAGGATAGTATAAAAGTAGAAGTAGTAAAAAGTTATTATGATAGTGCCTATGTAAAAGCCTTTGTGTTAAATAATTTAGTATTTGAAAGTAATAAAAGTAAGCTGCTACCAGTCTCAAATGCAGAGCTAGATAAATTGGTAAATTACTTAAAAACAAATCCAACTAAAACTATTGAGTTGTTTGGTTATACAGATAACACAGGTAAAGAACTAGATAATATAAAATTAAGCGAAGCCAGAGTAAAATCGGTAGCCGATTATTTAATAAGTAAAGGCATTGAAACCAAGCGTATCACGTTTAAAGGTTATGGAAGTAAAAACCCAATAAAACCGAATGATACAGAACTTAATAAAGCAAAAAACAGAAGAGTAGAATTTAAAATAAAATAATCGAATATGAAACATTTAGTAATCATAAGCCTTTTAGTGTTTTTTACGGTAAACTTATTTTCGCAAAATAAAACCTTGCGCCCATCC
Organism: Bacteroidia bacterium; assembly: GCA_044340865.1. Classification (GTDB taxonomy): domain Bacteria; phylum Bacteroidota; class Bacteroidia; order B-17B0; family Aurantibacillaceae; genus UBA4416. The sequence continues at coordinate 3,341 of JBIISW010000193.1, forward strand.
ATTCGTAAATTTAAAAATGACACCATTATATGGAAACAAGATTCGTTATTGAGGCCTACAGATTTTAAGGCTCGTCCTAAACCAAATGGCCCACTCGGATTAACTGCAAGTATGCTATTTATTTATAGTGGAGAAAGTAATGGCGAACTTATATTTTATGTAGAAGCACTGTTTGTTAAATCCAAATCCTACATTACAAAGTCTTCAGAATATGTATTAAGACACGAGCAATTACATTTTGATATTTGTGAGTTAAACGCACGTAAATTAAGAAAAAAGTTAATTGAAACTGATTTTAAAAAAGTAAAGAAATTGACGGAAGAAATACAAAAGCAATTTAATAATTCAATATCTCAAATACATAAAGAGCAAGAGAAGTATGATAAAGAAACCGAACACGGCTTAAATTCAGCTAAGCAAGCCATTTGGAATGAATCAATACAAAAACAAATAAAGGAGTTGGATGATTATAAATCATCAGCAATTGATATAGCAAATTAATAAAACTATTTTTTATTTTTTTTGCCCTTGTTGGAGTATTTAAAAATACAAGCCTTTGCAGGTGTTATCACCTGCAAATATTATTAAGATAAGGTAAGTTTAAAAATAAGTATCTTAAAAAATACAATGTTAAAAACACAAGAATAATCGCATCAACAATATTTTTAGTTTATATTTGAAAAACATCTATTCATAAATCAATTGATAACTGGCTTAAATACTAAAAAAAACACTTATGCCTTTGGTATGGCAATGCCGGGAAGAAGTTATCAAAGTTCAAGTGGTTATAGAT
>JBIISW010000257.1:0-2535 GCA_044340865.1 Bacteroidia bacterium
TCTTTACGCCGAGATACATTGAGTAAATACCTATGGTCATAAAAACATGACTAACGTCTAAATGATTGAACCATTTGCCAAATCCTAGTTTTAGTATGTGACATAACGATGCAATGATTAAAACGCCTACGCCGATTAAAATGTATTTACTTAATTCTGATTTTTCATTTTTATATTTTAAATATTCTAAGGATGTAGCAACAATTAAAAGTGAAAAAGTCGTATGAATAATAACCACTATAAACGTCCAAAAATAAAACGTAGCAAAGAAGGCTATTATTGTCTCTAAACATAGAATAAAGAAAATTGTTTTAAATAATTTTAATTGAATAATTGATTTTGTGTTGTATAGTGCTGCAAATTGGGCGAATGAGATAGAAAATATACCTAATATCCAACCATAAATTTTCGCGTCTTTTCCAAAATAGTATAAGAATGCATGGCCAACAATGGCAGCTACAAGCGTTGATATTCCTGTTGTTAAAAAAAAGTAACAATACAATTTAGTAGCTATGTAGTTTGAAGTAGGTTTTGTTTTGGAATAAGCATAAAAACAAACCATGCAAAAAATAATATCTGTTAATGCAGTTATAGGTTCATCTATTCGCAAGTCTCCTATATAGATGGATGGATTTTGAAATGGTATCATAACACGTTTAATATAGCTCTCAATAACCCTAAGTCATCATAAGTATATGGCATCGAAATTTGTGATTCTTTTATTTTTGCCTTTAATAATGATTTTTGTGTTGCTTCTCCCATTGCAATTATTTTTTGATTGGGTGAAATGATATTTTTATCTAGATAGGATTCGGCATTACTAGGGCTTGTAAATACTAAAATTTCAGTACCTTCTGCAACAATATGAGGCACTTTCAATGCTGCATAAATTGGCATGTCAATGACATTTTGTTGTTTTGGAAACTGCCATTGTATGGTACGCATGCTTTCTCTAGCAACAGGAAACAACACAGTTCCTAACCCAACGCGTGCTGAAAATTGTTTACCTACTAATTTTGTGTCAGTGCTTTGCCCAATGAAATCTGCTTTTAATCCAAGTTCTCGGATTTTTTGCGAGGTTGATTTTCCAATACAACCAATTTTAGCGTTACCAATATCAGGTTTTTGCATAAAGAAAAATTCTACGGCATGCTTACTACTAAAAAATATCCAATCAGTTTTTGGTAAAAATTTAATCGTTAATTTTTTTAAATCAATTAAACTTTTATTTTCTATAGTGAAACCAAGATTAGAAAGCCATCTGTTAAGCGTACTACTTTCGTGGGTTTCTCGCGATATAAAAACTGATTTACCGGAAATGCGATGAATGTGTTCAACAATTTTTTCTGGTAAATCTTCTGTATTTGTAGTTTCGTAATACAATTGTTTTGGCTGCGAAGTAGCAGTTTCGGCAACAGAAATCCAAACCTTAAATAATTTTTTATCTAAATCATTTAGTTCATTATCACAATAAATACCTAAAGGTAATAAGCAACCGCCATCTAATAAATTTAATACACGACGTTCGATGTTAATGTTTACCATTACATCGTAATCACAAATAGTGTCAAAAACATCAGTGAGTTTATAATCATCTTCTCTTATTTGCCAAGCCAATACCCCTTGCGCAGGAGCGGGTACAAACTCTGAAGGTTCTAATTGTTCAACATGAAAATCGGATAAATCTAGTTCTAAGCGTTCTAAGCCAGCTCCAGCTAAAAGAATCGCGTCGTATTCGCCATTTTTTAATTTGTTGATACGTGTAGGAACATTTCCTCTTAAGTCAGATAATTCAACGTCTGGTCTAAAAGCATGCATTTGAGATTTTCTTCTTGCCGAAGAAGTTCCAACTTTTGCATGTTCTTTTAAATTGAATTTCTTTTTTTCGTCAACACACTCTTCTCTTATAATGAGCCAGTCTGCAGGATATTGTCGGGATGAAACACCAGCTATAATTAGGCCATCTGGATTTTCAGTTGGTAAATCTTTATGCGAATGAACAGCAACATCAATAGTTCCAGCTAACAATTCCTCTTCTAATTCTTTGGTAAAAAAACCTTTGCCTTCTAATTTTTCAAAGCTTGTATTCCATTGTTGAGAGGTGTCGCCTTTTGTTTCAATAATTTTTATTTGAACTTCATGACCTTTTTCTTCTAAAATAGTTTTGGTATAGTTTGCTTGCCAAAGTGCTAAGTCGCTTCCGCGTGTTCCTATCGTAATCATGTTTTTACTTTAAATTAATGAGGCTACAAGATAATCTATTTTAGGGTAAAAATGAAGAATTTAAAAGTCATTTTTAGTTTGATATTAATATTCAAACTTTCCAAATTCAGATTCTATGGTTACTTTTTTTCCTTGGTGAGATTCTACTCTACCAATTATTTGAGCGTCTACATTAAATGATTTTGAAATTGAAATCACTTCTTGTGCAAATTCTTCAGGTAAATATACTTCTAAGCGATGCCCCATGTTAAATACTTTGTACATTTCTTTGTAATCAGTATTACTTTGCTGATGTATTAATTTAAATAATGG
>JBIISW010000079.1:0-11759 GCA_044340865.1 Bacteroidia bacterium
CATTATCTACAAAATGTAATACTTTAGTTTGCGCGCCGCCACTGCAATGCACAAGTCCAGAAATGTTGTTTCCTAAAACAGTGATTAATTTTTTTACAATAGGTGCATAAGTGCGAGTAGGTGATAACACTAATTTACCAGCATCAATGGTTTCGTTTTTTAATGAACCATCACTATTTGTATAAGAAACTTCTATTTTATCAGTTGGTTTTAACTGGCCACAATACGTTACTTCTTTTGGTAAATTTCCATCATACGATTCAGGATATTTTTCTGCAATGTAATTGCTGAAGACATCATGGCGTGCACTAGTTAATCCATTACTTCCCATTCCACCATTGTATTCTGTTTCGTATGTTGCTTTACCAGATGATGATAAACCAACAATTACATCACCTGCTTTAATAGTATGGTTAGAAATTACATCTGTTTTTTTCATTCGACAAACAACGGTACTGTCTACTATTAATGTACGAACTAAATCTCCCACATCAGCAGTTTCTCCGCCAGTTGAATGAATATCAATGCCGTTATCTCTTAATGTTTGTAATACTTCTTCGGTTCCATTTATAATGGCTGAAATAACTTCTCCTGGTATTAATCCTTTATTTCTCCCAATAGTTGATGATAATAAAATATGATTAGTTGCACCAACACAAATTAAGTCATCACTATTCATAATTACTGCATCTTGTGCAATGCCTTTCCAAACACTTAAATCTCCAGTTTCTTTCCAATATACATAAGCTAACGACGATTTTGTTCCAGCGCCATCTGCATGCATAATAATGCAATGCTCATCACTTCCAGTTAAATAATCAGGAACGATTTTACAAAATGCTTGAGGAAATAATCCTTTATCAATAGTTGAAATGGCTTTGTGTACATCTTCTTTTGAAGCTGAAACACCTCGTAAATTATATTTTAAATCAGACATGAAGGATTCGTTTTGTAAACTAGAAAATTAATTTTTATGACTCTTTACGCGTATTGATTTCATCTCTAATTTTAGAAGCCATTTCGTATTGCTCATTATCTAAAGCGGATTCAAGCATTTTTTTTAACTCCTCCGATGATTTTGTTTTGAATTCATTTTCTGAATCTACACCATCTTCTTGCGTTGAATCAGAATCTGAAAATTGACTTAGATTTGGGATTGTTGCGTCATCTAAAACGATGCCAGAAGATTCCAAAATAAATTCATAAGTAAATATAGGGCAATTAAAGCGCACAGCTATAGCTATGGCATCGCTAGTTCGAGCATCAATTTCAATATCTTTTGTTCCATCGGTACAAATTAACTTGGCGTAAAAAATACCTTCCACTAAATTATAAATTAAAATTTCAATGACGTTAACGTTAAATGTTTCTGCAAACGATTTAAATAAATCGTGAGTAAGAGGTCGAGTAGGTTTCATTTTCTCAAGCTCTATAGCGATGGCTTGAGCCTCGAAACCACCAATAATTATTGGTAGTCTCCTTGAACCAGCACTTTCTCCCAGCACTAAAGCATACGCTCCACTTTGTGTTTGGCTATAAGATAAACCTACTATTTCTAATCTAACTTTTTTCATTTTCATTTTAATTCAATTATTTGTTTTTATAAATTAAAAAACGAATAATTTAAATTGAATGGGTTATTAGTTTTGGTTCGCTTTAAATTTTTTAATGGCTTCAACTAATTTTGGAACAATGGTGAATGCATCACCTAAAATACCATAATCTGCTGATTTAAAGAATGGTGCTTCTTTATCGCTATTGATAACAACAATTGTTTTACTGCCATTAACACCAGCTAAATGCTGAATAGCTCCCGAAATACCAACAGCTATATATAAATTTGGTCTAATAGCAACACCTGTTTGCCCAACATGTTCATGATGCGGACGCCAGTGCATATCTGCCACTGGACGAGAACACGCCGTTGTTGCTCTTAATTCATTAGCAAGTTCTTCAATCATTCCCCAGTTTTCTGGACCTTTCATTCCGCGGCCTGCAGAAACAACTAACTCTGCTTCTGGTAATGGAATCATACCACCAACATCATTTGATTTTTTTTCTTTCACGACTATTTTAGGACTTGAAAGATTTATATTAGATGAAAAGTCTACAATTGTAGCTGTATTTTCGCCCAACTTTACAGGAAATGAATTTGGTAATAATGATATGATTTTTACATCACTATTGATGGAATAAACTGCAGTTGCTTTTCCTGAAAAAACATTTTTACTTACTTCAAGAGAATTGCCATTTATAGTTGGATAATCTACAGCGCCTGCTACTAATCCAGCTTTTAAACGAGCTGATAAACGTGGTGCAACAGCTTTACCTGTAATGTCAAATGAGAAAATAATAATTTTTGATCCTTCTGCCTTTGCGATTTGCTCAACAGTTGAACTTAATAACATGCTGTCTAATCCAGATAAAGAATCGTTAGTAACAGACACAATTTTTTTCGCTCCAGCTTTTCCCATTTCCTCCATTTGAGAAGAATCTGCATTGATAGCAATGGCAGTAACCGTAGAGTTAGAAAGTTCAGCAATCTTCGCTCCGTAATTAATAGCTTCTAATGACGCTTTTTTTACTTTTCCTTTATTTATTTCAGTATATACTAATATCATGATGATTTGTTTAAGTATGTTTTAGTTAAAATCAATTAAATCACTTTTGCTTCTGTATGTAATAAATGAACTAATTCATCTATGTTATTTTCATCAATCATTTTACAAGTTGTTCTACCTGCTGATAATGTGTATGATTTAATGTTGGTTAATTTATCATTTCCTGTTGCTGCAACAACTGTTAATGGCTTAGTGCGGGCTCCCATAATACCTTTCATATTTGGAATACGTTGCTCGGCCATGCCTTTAGCGCAAGACACAACTAATGGCAATTCGCATTCTACTACTTGAGTTCCGCCGTCTACATCATGTTCAATAGTAGCTTTATTTCCTTCTAAATCAAATTTTGTAGCTAATGATATCAATGGTAAATCCATAAACCCAGCAATCATTGAACCAACCGAAGATCCATTATAACTGATTGTTTCTTTTCCGGTCATGATTAAATCATAATTATTTTCCTTTGCGAAAAGAGCAATTTGTTCTGCTACAAAAAATGCATCAGGGCCTTCATTGTCTATTCTAACACCATCATCAACACCTAATGCAAACGCTTTACGAATAGTAGCATCACTATCTGCTAATCCAACGTGAATCACAGTAACTTTTTCAGCTTTTCCAGCTTCCTTTAATTCAAGAGCTCGAACAAGTGCATACCATTCGTCATATGGGTTTATAATAAATTGTACGCCGGCACTATTAAATTCTGTATCGCCATTTGTAAAGGCTATTTTTGTAGTAGTATCAGGCACATTACTGATTGGAACTAAAATTTTCATGGTCTTAATTTTTTGGTTAGCAAATTTAGAAAATAAAGGCATTATTCAAACACTTTGGGCTTAAAAAAGCAGTATATATTTTTATTTTTTTATATACCCTTTTTTTTTACATTTGAAAGTTATAAGATTATGAAAACAATAGAATTTAGAGAGGCTCTTCGTGAGGCTATGAATGAAGAAATGCGACGTGATGAAACCATTTTTTTAATGGGTGAAGAAGTTGCTGAGTATAATGGGGCTTACAAAGTAAGTAAAGGCATGTTAGCCGAATTTGGCCCGAAACGTATCATTGATACCCCTATCGCTGAACTTGGTTTTGCTGGTATTGGTGTAGGTGCAGCTGTAAATGGATTACGTCCTATCATTGAATTTATGACGTTTAATTTTTCATTAGTTGCTATTGATCAAGTAATAAATGCAGCTGCAAAATTTTTAAGCATGAGTGGTGGTCAGTATAATTGTCCGATAGTATTTAGAGGACCTACAGCAAGCGCGGGTATGTTAAGTTCTCAGCATTCTCAAGCTTTTGAAAACTGGTTTGCTAATACGCCAGGGTTAAAAGTAATTGTTCCTTCAAATGGGTACGATGCAAAAGGCTTATTAAAATCAGCCATTCGCGATAATGATCCAGTTATATTTATGGAAAGTGAGCAAATGTATGGTGATAAATGTGAGATTCCTGATGGTGAGTATATAATTCCGATTGGAGTGGCTGATATTAAAAGACAAGGAACCGATGTTACCATTGTTTCGTTTGGAAAAATAATGAAAGTGGCTTTGGCTGCTGCTGCCGAATTAGAAAAAGATGGCATAAGTGCTGAAGTGGTTGATTTAAGAACCGTTCGTCCTATTGATTACGACACTGTTATTGCATCTGTGAAGAAAACAAATCGTTTAGTTATTGTTGAAGAAGCTTGGCCATTAGCAAGTATTTCGAGTGAAATTACTTTCCGTGTTCAAAAAGATGCATTTGATTATTTAGATGCGCCAATACGCAGAATTACAACAGCAGATGTTCCATTGCCTTATGCTCCAACGTTAATTGAAGCTTCATTACCGAGTGTGGCTAAAGTTATCGATGCTGTTAAAAGCGTTATGTATACAAAAAAATAAAAATAATAAGTAGTACTTAAAAATGAGGATTTAATTAAAATCCACTTTTTATAAATATAGTTTTATGAAGATAATTATTCCAATGGCAGGTAAAGGAAAGCGTATGCGCCCGCATACACTTACTGTTCCTAAACCGCTTATAAATGTTGCCGGTAAACCAATAGTGCAAAGGTTAGTAGAGGATATTACGAAAGTATGTGGAGAAAAAGTAGATGAAATTGCATTTATTATTGGTTCAGATTTTGGAAAAGAAGTTGAAGCACATTTAATTAAAATTGCTGAAGAGCAAGGTGCTAAAGGAACCATATGTTATCAAGAAAAAGCGCTTGGAACAGCTCATGCCATTATGTGTGCAAAAGAGTCAATAACTGGAAAAACAGTTGTAGCCTTTGCAGACACGCTTTTTAAAGCTGACTTTGTGATGGATACTGAACAAGAAGGTGTTATCTGGGTGCAAGGAATTGAAGATCCAAGTCAGTTTGGCGTTGTAAAATTAAATGATGCAGGGGTTATTACTGATTTTATTGAAAAACCAACCACGTTTGTTAGCAATCTTGCTATCATCGGGATTTATTATTTTAAAGATGGAGACAACTTAAAAAAAGAGTTGCAATATTTATTAGATAATAATATTACTGAAAAAGGAGAATTTCAATTAACGAATGCTCTTGAAAACATGAAGCAAAAAGGCTTATTGTTTACACCAGGAAAAGTAACAGAATGGTTGGATTGCGGAAATAAAAATGCGACTGTTTATACAAATCAACGTGTATTAGAGTTTGAAAATTCTAAACCATCACTTAAAGGAAATAATATTTCAAATAGTAACAGTTTAATAATTGAGCCTTGTTTTATTGGCAATAATGTGGTGTTAGAAAATTCAATTGTTGGCCCACACGTTTCAATAGGAGATGGCACTGTAGTAAAGGATGCTATTATTAAAAATTGTATCATTCAAAGTCATACTAAAATTAGTAAATCCATAATAGAAAATAGTATGATTGGCGAAGGTGCAGAAATAAATGGTAAATCACTCGATTTAAGCGTAAGTGATTATACAACGATTAATCACTAATTTAATTTGAAATTATTTTTAAGATCATATTTTCATAGGTCACTACTTTTGCTTTTAGCTTTAGTTATTCTTCAGTGTTCACATTCTAAAAAAATTTCTTCAAATTCGAATCTTACTGCTCAAGCAATTGATTCAACAAAATTTACGTATTATTTTATAGAGGGTTGTAATGAGCGGATGAAGGGTAATTTAGAGATTGCAGAAAAACATTTTTACACATGTTTAAAAATCAATCCGAAAGACCCGGCTGTAAAATACGAGTTAGCAACTATTAAAAAAGTTAATAGTGAAAAAGAATTAGCACTTAAATATAGTAAAGAATGTGCTTTAGCAGACGAGAAAAACGAATGGTATCAATTGCTTTACATTGACTGTTTGCATGCGATGAATCAGTTTGAGCAAGCCGCTCATGTATACAGTAAACTACAAAAGCAAAACCCATACCGCGTGGATTTTTATGAAGGAATGGCTAATGAATATATGTATGCTCATAATTACGACAAGGCTCTGCATGTGTATGAGGATATGATTAGCAAATTTGGATCAAACGAAACATTTACATTAAATAAAATAAAACTATTAAAAGCATTGCATAAGAAAACAGAGGCGGAGTTAGAATTTCAGACATTAATTCAACTTCATCCCAAAGAGGTTAAATATTACACCTATTTGGCCGAGTTTTTTCAAGAAAACAATGAAAATGAAAAAGCATGGAACATTTATAAAGATGTTTTAAAAATAGATTCATTAAATCCAATGATTCATTTAGCCATAGCAGATTATTATAAAAACAAAAACGATAAACAAAATTTTTTCAAGGAAATAAAAATTGCTTTTGAAAGTCCTGATTTAGCAATTGAAACAAAACAAAAAATATTGGCTTCTTATTATCAATTAACTGAAGAAAATCAATCTTATAAACAAGAGGCAGACGAATTATGTAGCATTATGTTACGCGTTCATCCAAATGCACAAGAAGCACATACTATTTATGCAGATTTTTTATATAGGGACCGAAAAATTAAAGAAGCAAAAGATGAATATGAGAAAGCGGTAGGTCTTGATAAAAGTAAATTCATTAATTGGAATCAACTCATGTATTTGGAAGCAGAACTAAATGAAAATCTGCAATTAGAGAAGCATAGTTCTGAAGCGATGGAATTGTTTCCAACTCAATCAACGCCTTATTTTTTTAATGGCATTGCAAATATACAATTGAAAAATTATGAAAAAGCCGCAAGTTCTTTTTCTGAAGGCATTGAGTTTGTTTATAATGATAACCCATTATTAACCCAATTTTATTATAATTTAGGCGATGCTTATCATTATATAAAAAATTACGAGAGATCAGATAAAGCATTTGAAAGTGCATTAAAAATTGAGGAGAATAATTCCTACGTTTTAAATAATTACGCTTATTATTTATCATTACGAAAAAGTAATTTAGAAAAAGCAGAGAAACTATCTAGAAGAAGCAACGAAATCGAACCAAATAATAGATCTTATATAGACACCTATGGTTGGATTTTATTTCAATTAGAAAAGTATAAAGAAGCTGAAATTTGGCTCGCAAAAGCTTCAAAGATGGGTGCTAAAAATCCAGTTATTTTGGAGCATTATGGTGATGTGCTTTTTAAACTGAATAAAGTTGAAGATGCTTTGTATATTTGGAATGAAGCTAAGAAAGCAGGTAGTGGCTCAATACAGTTAGAAAAAAAGATTGCAGATAAAAGTTGGTATGAATAGTATTAAAACAAATATGAAATTTATCGTATCAATACTCTTATTGATGCTTATTGGTGTTTCTTGTAAATCTAGAAAGCATGAAAAGAAAACAGTCCAAACGCAAGCTATAGATACACTACAAGCAAAATGTAAGTTGCCATTTAAATCAGCACGTACTTTATCTAAACATATTAAAGAAAGTGAGTTAAATTATAATTGGATCGTTGCAAAGGCAGATGTGGATGTAAATATTGACGGAGAGGATCATAAATTTGATGTGAAAATAAAATCAAAAAAAGACAGTGCAATCTGGATTTCAATACAAGCTGTTGGAGGTTTGATAGACATTGCAAAGTTAAACATTACAAAGGATTCTGTTAAGATGGTCATATATATTAAACGTCAGTATTTTAAAGGCGATTTTAATTATATTAACGACATACTTAATGCAGACTTAGATTATGACATGCTTCAGGCCGCCTTATTTGGAAATAGTGCATCATTTTATGATGAAGATGAGAAATTAAATTCAATCATTGACAGAGTTAATTGTCATTATATGTTGAGTACTGAGCGTAAACGCAAACTTAAACGAATTATGTCTGGACAAGACAGTTTAAAGCATTCATTGCAAACTATGACCCTTATAAATGATACTTATAAAATTAAGAATAATCATTTCGAAGATGTAACAACAAATAGAGTGTTTAATGCTCAATATGATAATTTCCTGGCTAAAGATTCAGTTTTTGCACCACACGATGTTAATATTGAGATTAAGGCAGAGAAGAAAATAACCCTAAAAATTAACTATGTTCGCATAGAGATTAATGTTCCTCAAAAAATAGCATTAACTATACCAAAAAATTATGATGCGATTCCAATTAAAAAAGATTAGTCTTAGTAAATTTATTTACTTCATTTTCTTTTTTATTGGCATGCAATCTTTGAGCATTTCACAAACTAAAGCTCAACAACAATCGCAAAAGGAATTACAAAATAAAAAAAATAAGTTAAATGATGATATCAAACAACTTAACTCGCAATTAAAGCAAACAAAGGCGAGTAAAAAATCTCAAATTAACACCATCGTTGTTATTAATACTAAATTGAAGGTTCGTGAAGAACTTATTGGTACTATTAACCAAGAATTATTTCAGATAAATGAAGGGATTAAACAAAACGTTGAAGAAATCAATAGGCTAGTAGCCAATTTAAAGAAGTTAAAATCTGAGTATGCTAAAATGATTTATTTTGCTCAGCGAAATCAAGATTCTTATACGAAAATCATGTTTTTGTTTTCGTCGGGTAATTTTAATCAGGCTTACATGCGAATTAAATATTTCCAACAGTATGCTACCTTTCGTAAAAAACAGGCTGAAGAAATTGTTTCAACGCAACGTGTTATTACAGATAAGTTGACTGAGTTAGAGAATCAGAGACATGATAAAAATGTATTACTTGGAAATGAAGTTGAACAAAAACAGCAACTGAGTGGGGAAAAGAAACAGCAAGAAATTGTTTTAAGTGAATTACAACAACAAGAAAAAGAATTAAAAAAAGAATTAGAAAAGAAAAAATTAGACGCTCAAAATTTACAAATTGCTATTAAAAAATTAATCGAAGCTGAGATAAAACGAAAGCTTGAGGAGTCAATGAAAATTGCAAAAGAAAAAGCTGAAAAAAATGCTAAAGTTGAAAAAGGAAAAAATGAAAACATTGATAAAACTAGCAAATCAGTCGTTAACACAAAAACAGTTTCTGTAAAAACCTACGCTCCCGAATTAACCGCCGAAGCAGAAGCTCTTGGAGCTGATTTTTCAAGTAATAGAGGGAAATTGCCTTGGCCAGTTTCAAAAGGAGTTATTTGTCAGGGTTATGGTGAGTACGAACACCCTGCTATTAAAGGATTTATGATGAATAATAATGGTGTGGAAATATGTGCTAACAAAGGCTCACAGGCTAGAGCAGTTTTTGGCGGTGAGGTGACAAGCATTGCTGTTTCTCCTACTGGAGGAAAGTTAATCATCATACGTCACGGCGAATACCTTAGCGTTTATATGAACATTGGCGAGGTATTTGTAAAGCAGGGACAAAAAGTTACAATAAAACAAGTTATAGGAACGATTCAAGATGAAGATGGTAAAACTAGTATGAACTTGCAAATTTGGAAAGGACAAAAAACAATGGATCCAAAAGGTTGGCTTTTTAACGGACATTAATAAACAAAAACTATGATACGATTTTTTACTTTATTTGTTTTGCTTTCAGTAAGTCTGTTTGCGCAAACAAAAAAACATACGCTATTAATGAATGGCACTGCTCATATTGGTAATGGTATCATTGTCGAGAATAGTTACGTCGCTATAAAAGATGATAAAATCGAATTAGTGGCCGATGCTCGAACGATGAGAATCGATATTACAAAGTTCGATACCGTTATAAACATTTCAGGAAAGCATGTTTATCCCGGATTAATAGCCCCTAACTGTATCATTGGTTTACAAGAAGCAGAGGCTGTGAAAGCGACTAATGATTATGCTGAGGTAGGGGACTTTAATCCCCATGTTAGAAGTTTAATTGCTTATAATACGGATAGTAAAATATTACAAACAGTAAAAGCAAATGGAATACTCTATGTTCAGTCTACACCTCGCGATGGTGTTTTAAGCGGAGCATCTTCAATTTTAGCTACGGATGCTTGGAATTGGGAAGATGCTGTGATTAAAATAGATGATGGCGTTCATTTAAATTTTCCTAAATCAATTCAAAAGAACGGTTGGTGGGCAGAACCACTACCATCTGATAAAAATAATAAGTATAATGAAGAATTAAAATCATTAGAATCATTTTTCGAAAATGCCTTTGCTTATTTCAAAACCACTTCTCCCATTGAAACGAATTTGCGTTACGAAGCGATGAAGGCTATTTTTTCTGGAAATAAAATATTATACATCCATGCCGATTATGTTAAGGATATCATCGCGGCGGTCAATTTCAGTAAGCAATTCAAGGTAAATAAAACGGTTATTGTAGGAGGAAAGGATAGTTATAAAATAACAAAGTTTTTGCACGAAAATAAAATTGCAGTGATGCTAAATCGATTACATGATTTACCTGATTTGCCGGAAGCTGAAACAGACATTATTTACAAAACACCTTTTTTATTGCAGAAAGACTCTGTTTTGTTTTGCTTGCAAAACCAAGGCGATATGGAGGCTATGAATGCACGTAATATTTCTTTTTTGGCAGGAACATCAGTAGCTTATGGTTTAACGAAAGAACAAGCCTTACAGAGTATTACATTAAATAGTGCTAAAATTTTAGGTGTTGATTCTCTAATAGGAAGCATTGAGGTAGGTAAATTAGCTTCAATCATTGTTTCTGATGGCGATATTTTAGATATAAAAACAAATCATATTATTCTTGCGTTTATAAATGGAAGGCCATTGAAATTAGCTAATTTTCAAAACGAATTGTATAAAAAATATGCTGATAAATATGGAATAAAAGAGTAATAGAATGTACTCATTAAGTTTCTAATATAGTTTATATCATGCAAATTTCTAATCGACAATTATTTTTAAATCACATTGCACAAGTTTCTCCAAAGCCTATGGAACTTGAGATTATTCGTGCAAAGGGAATTTATTTATTTGATGTAAATGAAAAATCTTATATTGATTTTATTTCAGGAATTTCAGTAAGTAATGTTGGGCATTGTCATCCACATGTAGTGAAAGCCATACAAGAACAATCAGAAAAATACATGCACTTAATGGTGTATGGAGAATACGTTCAATCACCACAAATTCAATTGGCAAAATCGTTAACTGATTTATTGCCAGAAAATTTAAACTCGATTTTTTACACAAACTCAGGCACAGAAGCAACAGAAGGGGCATTGAAGTTAGCTAAGCGCGTAACTGGTAAAACGGAAATCATTTGTTTCACTAACTCATATCATGGTAGTACACATGGTGCACTGAGTGTAATGGGTAATGAAGAATTTAAACAAGCTTTTCGTCCGTTATTACCAGATGTGAAAATTATACCTTACAATAATATTGAAGAGGTTGAAAAAAATATTACTTCAAAAACAGCTTGCGTTATTTTAGAACCTATTCAAAGTGAAACTGGTTACACGGTTGCTGATCATCAATTTTTAAAAGCGATTAGAGAAAAATGTGATGAGCATTGTGCGTTATTAATTTTTGATGAAATACAAAATGGGTTTGGAAGAAGTGGAACTTTGTTTGCTTTTGAACAAACGGGCGTTATTCCAGATGTTTTGTTATTAGCAAAAGGAATGGGTGGAGGTATGCCAATTGGTTGCATCGTGAGTTCTCAAAAATTACTGAATGAGTTTACACACAATCCGGTTTTAGGAAACATCAATACTTTTGGTGGTAATGCCGTTTGTTGCGCTGCATCATTAGCCTGTTT
>JBIISW010000057.1:0-14258 GCA_044340865.1 Bacteroidia bacterium
ATATTAATATGCCCACCCTTTGATAAATTAATAGGATAATTAGTAACATTACCATAATCTTCAAAGCCATCAAACGCTGTTTCGTAATAAGAGGCATTATTTGAAATGGCTGTTTGCAAACTGTTGGCATAGCCATATAATGCCGAAGTACGAATACCGATTGCATTTTTATTTTCTAATTCAAAACCGTAAGGACTATATTTTGTAACGGTATTGACATTAGTCCAATTGTTATTTTTTGTAGGAACAGTTGATTTACTCCAATCAAATAATACAAACTTTTTAAAAGTACCGTCATCTTGTATTTTGGTATTAGCCGTAAATCCTGTGATAGAGTTTTGTAACCGTTCGGTTTGAAAAGCCCATGATTTATCCATACGCCAAATACTTTTTGTACCAATACGGTAAGGATTTACAGTAGATAAACTTATTAATGAACTTAACTTTGCAGAAGATGAGAAGTTAACATTAGGATCTCCAACATCAACGTAATCGTAATTCCAATCCTCATCTTTAAATTCTGCGACAGAAGCATTTAATACACCGTCTAAACATTCTGACAAACCGCAGTTATCTATAATGTCTCCAATTAAAACTACAGCATTCGTTGCTGGATTAATTAAAAAGGCTTTGCTTCCAGCCTTTTTTAATTTGTAGTTATTTGGTGTAGGGATATTAGCATCGAATTGTACCCTTAATGAACAAGTACGATTTAGGGCATAAAAAATAATAAAATTTGATTCGTAATCAATGTCATAAGTACCAGATTTATTTCCTCCACAATCTATAACGTTAATAGAAGGTGGTGGAATCGGTGATAAATTATATTTATCAAACAAATCATACTTTCTATCTGTAACTGGATTTGTTAATGAAACGATAGAACCATTTGATATACTTTGTTGGTTTCTTCTTCCTGAACGAATAACTAAGCCAGTAGCTGAAACTGTACTTAAAGTTGAAAAATTAGAACCGTCCTCTAAAATAGCCTTAAAAGATCCAAATCCATCAGGTTTAACCCATACTTTGGTATATAAACTTCCAGTCGTAGTTCCACCAATATACAGACCTCCCACTAAAACACCTCCAACATTTACGCCTCCATAAGTTACTAATAATTCATCGCCTGGAAATACGTTTTGATTAGGCGCTATGACTCCTGATGGGCTAATAATAACATAAGCCCTATCATTTTTATAAGCACTTTGCATGCCTTCATAAGCCCATTGTGCGGCATATTCATACTTATAAATAGGCTTATCAAAATTATTAGTCACTGTTGTTAAAAGCGGTTTACCGGTGTAGGCATCAAACATTAAATTTTTGGTTGAAACGCTACTTCCTTCATTAAATGCGCGTGTTTCCATCAAAATACCTGATAGACTTATTACCTTCACATCAACCATACTTTTGTACATATCCTCAGCATAGTCTAAGGTTGGCATAATTGTAGGGACTACAAAAAGAGGAAAAATATTAAAATTAGTTTGTAATCCTATATTTGCGGATATACCAAACGTTTGCCTGTTGTCAATGAATTTATCTTCTGTTACTCCCATTGTAGCCATCTTATCATACCCATCAGCAAATAACACATTTACTTTATTTTCGAGCCCTCCTGAAGCATTAGTGTTATAGAGGTATTCAATTTTTGAAACTGGAATGCTTTCTGAATTATTCACATTAACCATTGCTGCGTATGTAGAAACAGACTTAGCTTTTCCATGCATATCATTGGTTGTAAAATCAAATCCTTGAGTAAAACCGTGGTTTTCAAAACTTACAGAACCAATGAATGGAATTGGAATTTTTGGTTTAAAAGATGCAGGCGGATTTACCCTTCTTGGATTCATAGCATAAGGAAAATCTTTTGTCGTATAAAATTCATAAACGGTTATCCCTTCTTTGGTTTTAGTTACTTCCGTTGTGCTGGATGGTGTTTCCGTTTGTTTAATATTTTTAACAATAACTCTGCTATAGCCTACAGTTGCAGCAGGAAAATAGGATTCACCGATTGGTTCTTCCATATATAAATTTTCGTTCGCATTAATAAAGTATTGGCTGCTATACCTAATTGGTTTGCGATACGGAATTTCTTCTCCTCCAATTAATGGTTCATAAGCCGCTACACCAGAACTTGAACCATCGGGCAAACGGTAACTATATTCTTGCCCATATTTAGATTCATATTCTTTTTTAGGATCATAAACCAAGGGATTTACATTGGTTTCTTTCCATGTATCAGTAATTACAATTTGTTTCACTCGGTTGCCTCCACCATATTTTACACCGTCTACGCAATTTAATTTGATAAAAGAGGGATAATCGGTTCCGAGATGGGATTTTACCATTTCGTTACAAAAACCTCTTGCAGAACAATACATGTAAAAACCAGTCATTAATTGGCTAGCAGAAGTAAACACTCCCATTAAAGCATTTACAAGTTGATTTAAATAAGCTACTCCGGTATTAGGACTATTAGCAAGGGCATCGCTGGATGGAAATAATACATCTGGACGGTTTAACTTTAAATACTGCCAACCTGCTTTACGAAAAGGATGGGTTCTTATCAAACCATCTAAATCATTAACACTCACGTTATTAATTTTCACGTATCCAATTTTATAGGAAGGGACTCCAGAACCACCGGGCCAATTGGAATGTGCAATTCCGCAATCACTCGCATTTATTCCTGCGTAACCAGTTACATAATCCATTTTAGAAATTCCAGCAATGCCATTTTTCTTTAAATCCATAAACACTTTAAAGTAAATATCTTTAATATCGGTAAAACATTTTTTGACGTCAGTATCAGTAGTTACTTTACTATCATTGATTTCGAAATACACATATTGATTAGCTGAATTCATGATTGTTGATGGCGCAGAAGAAAAAGTTGTAGTTTTTCCAAAACCAATAATTCTTGCCAGCTCCATGGCTTGTTTACCATGAACATACGCGTAATCATCTGCTTCATAATCTACTTTGATTTTACCGCCAGAAGGCAACGTAATTTCTTTTAAATTCCATGCTGAGGCATGTTGATTGCGATTTAAAGTATCTAATGAGTTTGCATAACCATCACTATTATAATATTTAGATTGGTTTACGTAAGGAAAAATAGTGTTATCGGTTCCGTAGGAATTCTCTTTGTAATTACCCCAACAATCTTCTTTTAAAATTGCATAATTAGGATTTTCATTTGGATCTGAGGCATGGTAATCAAAATAATAAGGAGATAAAGATCCTTTGGTATTACCTAAGTGAGAAAAGTATATTTTTTTTAAGGTTAACTTTCCATGATCAGGATTTTGAGCATATGCACTTCCTCCCAAACTATTTAAAGTTTGTTTACATAATTCGTAGTTATACGCAAAATTCACCTCTTTTATTGGTGGTGCTGATAATGGTGCATTTTTGGAGTATAAGCTTATTTTATCCAATTTTTGCTGACCTGAAGATTGATCCATTGTGAATTGATCTGGATTACCAGAATAAATGGTATTTTCACTACTTGCACCTTTTGCATCAAACCTGTCGCTAAGGGTAAATAAAGCAATGTGAGATTTGGTTTCAATTGAATTTAAAAACCATAATTCTTTTACTCCATAGGTATAGCCTGCTTTATCATCAGTAGTAGAACTTAAATAACCCTTTAGATAGTTAGCGCCATTAAAAGGCATACGCCATTGATAATCACTGGCTGTTTTAGTATAATTAAATTTTACCCAATATCCAAAATCATCATCAGTTAATCCATCGTTTTTTAAATCAACATAATCAGGAGAAACGATTGCAGTAAGCATATATGAATGAACGTATTGTGGTATTTCTGTGGATGAAAAAAAACGATCTGCGCCATTTAAGTTCGATACAGAATTATCAATACCATGAGCATAATTGATGAGTTTTCCATTACCGGCAGGTTCATGTTTTACCGCAAACGAAACTTCTTTTTGCAATTTATTAATGGCAGGTAAAGCATAGATGTAACGATTTCCATCTGGATTAATCACTGACATTTCTGCAATCTGATCAGAAGATGTCGGTGTCACAGAAGTATAACCTGAAGGAGCCGCAACTAATGGATTTGCATTTTTGGCATAAACAGATTTTTTTGCAAAATTATCTTCGTAAGTGGGAATATGATTAACTTCTGAAAAGGTTTTATAAGACATTAATTGCGATCTTGTTTTAGGATTATCTAAATGTGATTTACCTGGAATTAAACCAGTGCCTGCTCTTATTTCAGCCAATGGATTGGTTTGTTTTTCAAATAAATCATCAAATTCCCAATCCGCTAACACGGTCATATTAGGCGTTGTTCCCAAATAAAAATTTGCTTCCTCATCTTCATCGGCAACCATTTCGCCTGCCAATTTAAAGTATGCACTACCTTTGTTCGTGTTGTTAAACACTTCCTGATAAAATCTATTATCATTCCAAGGACCAGAGTAATTCATCGAATAATTGATAGCAAGATTTACTCCAATGTGTGTAGGTGATCCTGGGCCGAATTCAGCTCCTCTGCTGCCCCCAATTGTATGTCCGTATATAGAAGGATCCATTAACAGTGAAATATCTGTACGGTAAGGTCGAAAAACTCCACCGATGCCCTGACCTTTTACAATGTAGGTATCATAAGTATGAATAGGAACTGGCAAAGACGGAATATCTTTAGATAAGGGTGTTTCTCTTTCTCTATTTACATCCATTATTTTGTACTCATCAGAAGTAGGATCCGAAATCGTGCGATTATTTGAATATAAATAACCGTAAGCTTCAAAATTAATGTTATCAACTTTATTTTTAGTTTGGCTGTAACTTGCATTTACATCAAAATTCTTTTTATAAACACCTGGGGCAACGGTAATTCCCCAATTAAACTCAGCACTAACGTTAAAACCAGTAGTGGGAAATTCGGCATAAGGCGTAAAAGCAGAAGATGCAAAACTGGTTGAAGAACCTGCTGAAGTTGAAATTGATCCTGTAATTGTTTCTGAACTTCCACCATCAGTAGTAATTGTTTTTGTTTTTGTCTTTGTCGCTTCTCTGTTCATTGAAAAATTTAAATCTTTCATACCTCTTAATGAAGAAATATTCATAGATAAACCGTATGTGTTATCTGCATGTTTAGCCTTATCAGTAAAACTCATATTAGGTGTTAAACTCATTTCACCTGATAAAGAATTGAAATTTAAATTGACTCCGGCTGTTCGTGTTTGATTGTTATTACTAATTGAAGCTGATAACCCTCCGATCACCCCAATTCCTTTATAGTTATTCCAAATTAAACTTTTTCTTGCACTTATAACTGTATTTTTAAATCCTAAAATTTCAAAATCATAAAATGTTGCACCAAATCCAAGTGAGGCGGTTCTATTGGGTCTGATGTTTAATTTTTTTGTAACTGCCTCACCGTTAAAATCATCTGGTAAGCCACGCATGTTGCGAGAAATAACACCAGGATTAATATTCCAACCTAAACCTACCCAAGACGCTTCATCATCCATCCCTATACCAGCATGGTAAGCTATATTAATTGGGTATCCACCATTAGGACCTGGAACAGTCATGAGTGGGATGTTATAATTAAAGTCCCCCGTAAAAACATCAACCATTTCACTTGTGCCAACAGGCTCAAAACTCGCCATCTCTGGCTGTCCAGGACCGCTAGTTAATGCTAAAGCTAAAGTTGGAGATACCACTTGAAACAAAATATTAATTGCCATAAAAAATGCAAAATACCTTTTGGTTTTACTGAGCTCCCTACTATTATTTTTTTTACGATGAGTCATATAATCTTATAATTTAATTCCAAACTAAATTGGGGATGTTGTTAATATCGTTACGTTTTAATTGAAGTGTTACTTTACCTGTACCTAACAGTTTATCTTCAAAAACAAAATATTTATCTGCATTATTTGATTTTGAAGGTGCAAATGCTAAAACAAAATTATTGTAAGGCGCTAGCCCATAGGTGCGCTCAAAGTGGTGTAAAGCACAAGGTATAGTATCATTGTTTTCTATTAATTTAATATCATCTTGCATAGGTCCCATAAAATATTCTAATCTTTGGTAATATTCATTTTCGTTAGAAATGTTGGCATTTAATAATTCATTTGAATTTTTAGATTTAATACGCAACGTAAAATATTGCATGTTACTAAGTTCTTTTACACGATTTTTTATATCTTCTTTTTTGAGATTTCCATTTAAATATTCTTTCGCAACGATATAATCAATGGGTTTATATAAAATTTGAAAATTAACATCATTAAAATCTTTACTTAAACTTAAACCGTTGTTTTCATTTTCAACCCATTTCACATAATAATCAGGACTTAGGTTTTGTTTACCACAGGAGTAAAACAACAAAATAAATACAGCAAATTTTAAATTACTTAGTCCCACCTTTGTACATTTCATTTACGTAAGTACTTAATTCTTTAGTTACATCTTCAGCCTCATCACCATACAAAATCGAACTTTTATTTTCAAAGCCTAACATATAGGTAAATTTATTTTTGTTCCCAAACTGTTTTATATACTGGCTTAGTTGCTTCCATATTTGGTTTTTATATTGTTCATTAGTTTGTTCAGTGCTTTCGTTAAAACTTTGTTCTTTAAGCGCAAATTCTTGTCGTTTTAATTTGAAAGCTTCAATTTTATTAGGATCACTTTTTGGCGATAATGATTTTGAAAGAATAGTTAATTCTAATTTCATACTATCCAAAATTTGTTGTCTCAATTGTGTTACGTTTTCAAATTTTGTTTCCAATTCTTTCTTCATTACAAACTCATCATAAACAGTTTCTATATTAACAAAACCGATTTTTTGTCGCTGATTAAATTGTAATACTATACATGTGATTGAAAGAACTAATCCAATAATTCCTAATATTCCTATTATTTTGTTCATGCTTTTTTTGTTTTATTTTTTAAATCTTAAATACCATTTTTCATTTTTTTCATTAATTACTTCTAAAATATAATATTCATTAAATGGCATAGATGCGCCAGTTAATAGTATAGTGGATTGAGCCAAATCAATTGTATAGCGATTATCGCCATAAACTACAGGTAAAGATTTTGAACTGTTATTGATGATTATTTTATTATACTTATCATAAACATTATAAGTTAAAAAATTGTCTTTGTCATTATATTCTTCATTGTACTTAAAAAATAATTTTTTATTTGGACACGTGTAATAACCAGCATTTAATTTTTTATACAACACTGCATATTGTTCAAATTGCTTACATCCAAAAGAAAGTCTTGGTTTACTTATATATTGATATCTTTGATTTACGGAGATATCAGCAACTAAATCAACAGAACTATTAGAACCTACTGTTGATGCTAATAGCACATTGTTTTTATAAAACTGAAAATTCATCGTAGATGATGTTGGGCAAATTTTACTTACTCTTAATACATCGGCTGAAGATGTAAAAAATGGAGTTCCTATGACAGAACCAAAAGATGACATACTAGCTAAATAAGGTCCATTTAAATAGGATGAACTCAATGCTACTCCATGACCATGAGTAATTTGTTGATCAAAAGTATTTACATAAAAAAAGTGATCATTGTCAGTTGGATTAGTTGACAAATCGTTATTATTTAAACCAAATACTAGTGCACCCCATTGTTTATTTAAAATAGGTTTAAATTCAGCCCAACCTGCGTCGCTAGATAACAGAACATTATTTGATGAAGCACCACCTAGCCATAAATTCCAACTCGACTGAAAAGATGTAATATTAAACGATTTATCGAGTGGATTCACGTATGTAGAACCAACTGGAGCTTGTTTTACCCAATCTGGCATATTTGCTACTTCAAAAGTTCTTACTATACTTGAAACCGGAGTTGATCCGCATGGACCATTGTAAATAGGAACAGTAACGACGTAAGTACCAGCCTCAAGTCCGTATAAAAAATTTGAAGGAGATAACAATCCTGAATTTGTATATCCATTGGGTCCTGTAACTGAATAATTACAAAATACGTCAAAGGCAAAAAAAGAATAGGCTGAAAAATTGATAACACCAGAATTAGACGAACTGCAATCAACATCCGTAATTGTAGCATTTATATTTTTCTTTGGAAGATAGGGTCCAGCAGCTACAATATTAAATATTTTAGAACCTAAAGACTTTAAAATAACCTTTAATTGCAAATCTTTAGAAAGTATAGAAGTTGAAGTTGTAGAAATGGTATAAATAATTGAAGCATTTTTAGAGTAGGAAACAGATTGAGTAACTGGATCTAATAAAATGGATATAACATCTCCACTAGAATAAGAGGTAGAATTTACTTGCAAGCCATTAAAATAAATTTTCATCAAAGAAGAACCGTTATTATTACCTGTAAAATGAATGTATGTATTTTCAATCATATCATTTTCGGAATTTGAATTACTAGCACTAGCAGTTTTTAAACCAACATAAGTTATATCTGAATTACTATTTACTTTAAACTCAAAATATGCAGGTAAATTTGACGCGTTTACAGCACAATCAGAAACAGCATAATTGTTTACTGAATTAGGTATATTTTGAGTAATTGTGCTTCCTGAACCATAACATATTCTATAATTTGAATTTGAAAAAGTTGTTACAGAAGTCGTATTTGTTGTTACTCCAGACGAAATCCAATTAAAATCATTACTAACAATTGTAGTAAAACTTATTGAATCATTTGTAGCGTCGTAAAGTTTATTATTGTAAATGCCAGATTGTAATCCACTTAAAATAGGATATCGCTTTAAACTATCCAACTTGCCATATAATTTGACAGTATCTATTTTACTATTTGGAAATGTTCCTAAATAATCTACATAGTACTTACGATTAGAAGGAAATTTAAATCCATTCCAAGCAATTTGATAAGGGGAGCATACACCTGCAAGATTTAATGAAATTTGACCTTTACTATTTTCGCTTGTATAATTAGTGATATTTGTTGTAACTAGCTTTGATAAATTATATTCGAAACTACACCCAAAATTATTAATTAAAGAATTTGCTTCGAAAAGACTAATTCTTGCTATTAAAGGTGATTGTACGAAATTTAATGGAACAGTCGTTGTCCAAACAATAATATTGTTTTTCTTATAATTAATCTTATTACCAACTCGCTCAATATTAAATACATCGCCAACTGTAAAAGATCCTATTGCATAGACACCACCATTGGTACACGCATTAAATTTAGGACCATTAAGCATAATTCCATAATCAATATCGCTCCAACTATTGCCAGAACTAAGATCTAATAATCCAAAAAGTTTATTTTGCGTAGTGTTTTCGGCCACATATTGTATCCATCCATCTGTTGAACCTGGCAATACATTTGCACTAGTTGCTGTATTCAGCCAAGTTGTAAGGCTGCTACTTTTAATGGCATTTAGGGTTTGAGACATGCCTGAATATAGAGCTTGAAATTTTGTTTTATACCCAATTTTATAAATATTGGTTGCAGTTATTGTTCCTGTTCCTTTTATTGTTACACTGTAATTACCCACTGGTTTATTAATTATAGTATTACCACTTGTTGAATTAGGTTGCCAAGTATATGTATATGGAGAAACGCCACCAGTAACATTGCTTAAACTAATAGATCCATTCGAATAAAGTGAATTCGTCGCATGAGTTATGAGCGGCATAATTCTATTAGCAGAAATAGTTTTGCTTGCAGTAGCAAAACAACCATAATATGATTCAGTCACTCTTATAGTATATGTACTATTATCACCAATTGTGGTAACAGAACTCGTAGGCGAACTTCCACCAGGTGTCCATAAATATTTTGGTTGAATTACATTGGTGAAAACGGTTAAATTAGTAACAGGCAAAAATGTTGTTAATAAAGTTTGAGTTGATGTTGCTAAAGAAGCATTAACAGATTGAAAACTACAACCTAAATTTTCTATTTTACTAAATGCATCATAAACAGAAGCTCTAATAGTTAAGCGTGATTGAACCATCGTGTTTTTAATTGCAGTTTTGTATATAGTCACATTATTTTTTTTATAAAAAATTGTCGTTCCCTCCCTTTCTACTCTTAAAACATCTCCAATGGTATAAGTTCCTAAGGCTGTTTGTAATCCGTTTTCACAAGAATTAATTGTAGCCTTAGAACTTAGCATTATTGAAAAATCAATATCCTTCCAACTTGATCCAGAGGCTGAATCTAATAAGCCAAAAAGTTTGTTTTGATTAGTTGATGTAACAACATATTCTACCCAACCATTATTTGAACCAGATAAAATATTTGAACTATTAGCTGTTTTTAACCATGTAACTTTTGGCCCACTTTTCAATGTATCAACACTTTGAAACACATCAGTTCCAAAATCCTGCCATTTAATTTTATATCCAATATTAAAGTTAAAAGTTGTAGTAAGAGTTCCGGTTCCTTTAATTTTTAAACTATAAGTACCGATTGGTTTATTGGTTATAGAATTAGATCCTATGGCTCCAGGAAGCCAAGTATAAGTAAACGGCGCAGATGCACCTAAAATATTAGAAATTTTAATCGAACCATTCGAACCTCCCAAACAAGAAACGTGCGTAATGGCAGGCAAACATTTAATTTGACAAATTAACTGTGAAGCACAAGTTAATATAAAAAAAACTATTGCATAAATTTTAACTTTCATAGAAAAATTTTATTTATTCCAACTTAAATATGGAGATATTTGACCTGTGAAATTTTCTGTAGCTACTTCAAAATTTAAATCTGCCATTTGTGAAGTACTCACCGTTAAAATATATACAACATCTTTTTCCCGTTTAAATACTATTGCGCCTAAATTATTAGTTACAAGTTTTGGATTAATAAGATAATTAACTTGAAAAATTGATCCATCTGTATTTAAACCATTACTGATTCTAACATGAATTTTTTTTGTATTACTTGTATCTTTTAAACCAACTACATAATTAACAAATACTAAAGAATCAATATTAGTGGCAACTTGAGTGCTATTTGCATCATCAAATTTTAATGCAAAAGATTTAATGGTTGGGTGCCCATTCTCAAGCGTATTAATACTTTGAGCATTAAGCTTACTAGAAAAATAAATGGAAAAAATAAAAAACGCGAAAACTAACTTCATGGCTTTTGTCTATATATATTGTTTATTCGTTTGCAATATATATAGAATAGTCGAATGTAAGATAATTCAAAATGTTAAAATTTTATTTTTAACATTTAATCTAAAGGATTAAAAATAAATATTATAAAAAGTTTTTAATATTGAATTAAACAAGATTTTTTTTAAGAATCTTGGTGCCAAAAGACAAACAGCAAAAAATAGAAATTAAAAAAATATTGAGATTTAAAAATGATCCTACTTTTTTATTATAAACTGTTTTTTACCAATAGTAACTGTTAATTCAGTTGGCGTTATATCTTTAAATAAAACATCATCTATTTTTTGACCTCTATTAACAAAAATAGACTTTCCATTTATACTAACTAAAACAGTCTGCTTACCGTTTTCTACATTACTAATAAATCCTAAATACTTAATGTCAGGCATTATAGTTTGAGACGGTTCAGGAACTTTAATGTTACTGGTATTAGTTGAATAATTTTTTTTAATACTATTATTTTGTAATGAATTGGAATTATGTAAATCTGTCTTTTTTAAATTTAAATCTTTTAAAAAAGGATCTGGATAATTTAAGTTTAATTTTACTTCGCTATTTTTTGCTGTGTAAACAGATTTAATTTTATAATTATTAGTTTCTAATATAAAATCATCTTTTGTTTTTAAAGCGCCGTAAATTTTGAATACAACGTAACCCCATGCCAAAACATTGACAGCAATTAACAGGTATAATTTAATTTTTTTATTCAAACGACTCAATAATTAGTAAATGTAAAACCGCTTAGATAAACTTTGATTTGAGATATTACCAACTGAGTCTACAGAGGTTATCTTCCACCAATAAGGAGTTAATGAACCAGAGTATGTTAAAATTGAATTAATTTGAACAGGAGCAACCGTTGAAATAGTTTGCGTAATCGGAGATGAAAATAGAGAATCACTTCCTAAAGTTAAAATATCATATTTAACATCCGAACTGAAACTACTTCTACTATATTTTAATCGAAAAGTATCTCTTAAATTATATCCATAAACTGTAGGCGTCAATATAGATGGAGCCATTGGGGCTTTTAAATCAATTTTAAATGTCCTAACTATATTTGTAAATGTTTGACTGAATGCGTTATAAGCCTTTACTTGCCAACTATATTTATCTTCTGATCCTGATAAGGTATTTAATGTAATTGGATATGAAGTTGAATAAATATTTGATATAGTTGTTATTGAATTTGTTGTTAAATTAACATACTTTAATTCGTAATATGAAGCGGAAGCTAAAGAATTCCAAGAAAGCAAAATATTATTACTTTGAGTAACAAAATTTACTGATGGGGAAATCAAATTAACCGAAACCAAGCCTAAATTGCTAGTTGTGTCAATAATTAAATTTCGAGTTACATAAGCAGTGCTTCCTGAAGTATTAGTAGCTTTAAGGCGCCATTGATAAATACCAGGAATTAAAGTTTTATTAAATTTATTAGTGGAAATAACCGTATCGAGAACAAGTGAACTCACAGAATTAAAGTTAGGACTAACTATTTGTAAGTTATAAGTTTCCGCTCCGTCTAATTCCTCCCACCAAAATGTAATTGTATTGTTTGGTGTTTTGAAATTATCAATAGGTGAATATATTGAAAGTGTTTCTTTTTTAATATCTTTTACAATAAAATCTTTTGTGCACCTGCTCAATAAGATACTAATTATTAATATTGTTGCTATTTTGAAATGGGAATGTATTATTCTATTCATGTCACTGTTGTTTAAAGGATTGAGTTATAATGGTTAAATATAAATTAGTTTTTTTTGTTTGCATATCAACTATACTATTGAACTTTAACGAAACAACTTTCGCACTATAATTAAAATTAGTTTCTAATAATAATAATAATTTTAATAGTGAATTAAATGTTCCCCTAACTACAAATTTATTTGTTTGAACATTTAATTGCGAACCATTATATAAATTTTTCTCTGGTATTTCTGTTACCAAACAACTATTTTCTTCTGCATAATCAGAAATATATGAAGTGAGTTGGTCTCTAATAGAACTAGAATCAGCAGAACTATAAGCCTTGTTCAACAAATTGATTTGATTTTGAAGTTCAGGAATTTCCTTTTCTTTTTCTTTTAACCATTCAAGCTTTTCCTCTTTAATAGTTATATCCTTATACAGTTTAATCGTATTTGAAAAAACTATTTGGTATGCCAAAAATAAAAACACAGCAAAGCTACCCATTAGTAGGTACACTTTTTTTTGATATGTTAAGTTTTTAAACATGCTAATTAATTTCTATTTCCAATATGAAATTAGGTAAATGAGAACTCGAATTATAAATAAAATTTTTAAGGTTTACATTTTTTATAAAATTTTGATTTTTAAGAACGTTTATCCATTCATTAAGAATATAGCTTTTGTTACAATTACCCTTAATAAGAAGTTGGTTTTTATTAAAATTAACTAAACTATCTACTTCTGTTTCCCCTATTTCTGGATTGAAATACAACTCTTTTAAAACAATTTCATTAGGCAAAGAACTACCTATTTTGTCTGCGAATACTGATAGTTTTTTGTTTTCAAAAATACCAGCTTGTTCAATTAAACTTTTCTTTTTTTCGTAATTACTCAACAGCTCTGTTATTTTGGCGTTTTTTGATTCGTATAAATTTAATTCAACTTCCAATTGATTATGCTCTTCGAATATGTTGAAAAATAAAACTGAATTTAAAGCACTAACAATGAAAATAAAAGCCACAAATGTGAATAATAAAATATTTAATTTTAATTTTTGCTGATGATTTTGCTTTAAAGAAGTTAATTCAATATTAGAACTAGTGTATGCGTTTTGTTTTGTTAAATATGAAAATGCAGATGAAAAAGGTATAATTTCTTGGGGTGAAATTTCTAAATTACCAATTGTATTGGTTTCATTATTTTCTTTAACATTTATTTTTTGAATATAACCCTCTGTTATTTCAAATTGATGAGAAATAGAATAAATGAAATTTAATTGTCTTGTAATGGAATACATTGAATTGATAGAAAAAGGGCCGATAAAAATATCTACAGGACTATTTTTTGTAATTAAAAAATCATTTATTAAATTATTAATTTGTTCTTTTATGCATAAGG
>JBIISW010000058.1:0-14251 GCA_044340865.1 Bacteroidia bacterium
TTGAGACTCGAAAACTGGCTCCTGCACACGCACAGAAATTGCAGCCACAATAGATTTCCGAACATCTGATGGATCAAAATCTTTTTTATAAAATTCGCGAATGGTTTTAACTACGGCTTCACGAAAAGAAGCTTGGTGCGTTCCTCCTTGTGTTGTATATTGACCATTCACATAACTATAATATTCTTCCGAATAATGTTCGTTACTATGTGTCATAGCCAATTCGATATCATCACCTTTTAAATGAATAATTGGATAAATGATCTCACCCGTAATATTTTTTTCTAATAAATCTTTTAAACCATTATCTGATTTATAAATTTGACCGTTAAAGTGTAATGTTAAACCGGTATTGAGGAATGCATAATTCCAAAGCATTTTATCAATGTACTCATGCACATAATGGTATTTCTTAAAAATAGTATCATCTGGACGAAACTCAACATAAGTTCCGTTAGCCTCTGTAGTCTTTTCGAGTTTAGATTCTTTAACCAAATTTCCACACGAAAAATCGGCCGTTTTTGTTTGACCATCTCTAAAAGCAGTAACTGTAAAATTAATCGAAAGAGCGTTAACCGCTTTTGTACCAACACCATTTAAACCAATTGATTTTTTAAATGCTTCGCTATCATATTTTCCCCCAGTATTCATTTTAGAAACCACTTCAACCACTTTACCTAAAGGAATACCACGTCCATAATCTCTTACTGATACGGCTCCATCTTTTACAGCCACATTAATACGTTTACCAGCACCCATCATAAATTCGTCAATGGAATTATCCATAACTTCTTTAATGAGTACATAAATACCATCATCAAATGCCGAACCATCGCCTAATTTACCAATGTACATCCCTGGTCGCATACGGATATGTTCCTGCCACTCAAGTGATTTGATACTATCTTCGTTATAACTTGCTATTTCTTTTGCCATCTTTAATTTTAATTAATTCACTTTTGCAAACTGGTTATGCGAAACTATATTAGACATTAAATCGAAAATGCATGACATCACCATCGTTAACAACATACTCTTTACCTTCCACTTTTAATTTACCTACTTCTTTACAAGCTGCCTCAGAACCATAATGAATATAATCATTGTAAGCAATTACTTCAGCTCTGATAAATCCTTTTTCAAAATCAGTGTGGATTACACCTGCAGCTTGAGGAGCAGTCATGCCTTTTTCAATAGTCCACGCTCTTACTTCTTTTACACCTGCTGTAAAATAAGTTTGAAGTTTTAATAATGTATAAGCTTGTTTAATTAATTTATTTACACCTGGTTCATCCAAACCCATTTCTCCTAAAAACAATTGTTTTTCCTCGTAAGTTTCTAAGGATGAAATTTCACTTTCCATCGCAGCTGTGATGACTAATATTTCAGCACCCTCATTTTTTACAGCCTCTCTTACCGCGTCTACATATTTATTTCCAGATTTAGCTGAAGCCTCATCCACATTACACACATACATAACAGGTTTAATTGTTAACATGTGTAAATCTTCAATGTAAGGCAACTCACTATCTTCCAATACGCAAGCACGAGCTGAATGTCCACTTTCTAAAGTTTCTTTTACTTTCAAAAGCGTATTGTAAGTTCGTACAGCCTCTTTGTCATTACCTAATTTTCCAGCCTTTTCAAATTTTTTAATTTTAGCTTCAACGGATTCTAAATCTTTTAATTGCAATTCTGTATCAATAATTTCTTTATCACGAACAGGATTAACATTGCCGTCTACATGGATAATATTATCATCATCAAAACAACGTAACACATGCAAAATAGCATTACATTCGCGGATATTCGCTAAAAATTTATTACCTAAACCTTCACCTTTACTAGCGCCCTTTACTAAACCAGCAATGTCAACAATCTCTACTGTTGTAGGTTGGACGGCTTGTGGTTTAACAAGCTCTGATAATTTAGTCAAACGTTCATCTGGAACAGTAATGACACCAACATTTGGTTCTATTGTACAAAACGGGAAATTAGCCGCTTGCGCTTTTGCATTACTTAAACAATTAAAAAGAGTTGATTTACCTACATTTGGCAAGCCAACAATACCACACTTTAAAGCCATTTTAAAAAAATTAAAAGTTACTATGTTTAGAAAATCTAACTCATTTACATTTTATCTAAACTTAAGTGCAAATATATTAAAATCAGTAGGTAAGCATTGCTATTATTTGTAGTAATGCCAAACAGTTTTTAACAATTTAAAATAAATCATTGTGCAAAACAATTTTATTTTTTACTTTTAAACATCCTGTTATTCTTATTAACATTGACTCTATAACGATAAATCAAATACTATTTTTGCACAAAACAATATTTTATGATCGATATTTCCAACTTAGAAAAAATAGCCAGTCAAACTCGTAGAGACATTGTACGTATGGTTCACGCCGTAAATTCAGGCCATCCAGGTGGTTCTTTAGGTTGTACAGATTATTTAGTTGCACTTTATAACGGTATAATGAATCATAATCCGAAACATTTTACCATGGATGGTGCTGGTGAAGATTTATTTTTCTTAAGTAACGGTCATATTAGTCCTGTATTTTATAGTGTTTTAGCCCGTTGTGGGTATTTTCCTATTGAAGAATTAAAAACCTTTAGAAAATTAAATACCCGTTTACAGGGACATCCAACAACACATGATCATCTACCAGGTGTGCGTATCGCTAGTGGTTCGTTAGGACAAGGCATGAGCGTTGCAATTGGTGCCGCTTTAGCAAAAAAATTAAATAAAGATCAATCTATCATTTATAGCCTTCACGGCGATGGCGAGTTACAAGAAGGACAAATTTGGGAGGCTGCCTTATATGCATCTGCCTACAAAGTGGATAACTACATTGCTACAATTGATTACAACGGAAGGCAAATTGATGGGGATGTAGAAAATGTATTATCATTGGGAAATTTAAGAGCAAAATTTGAAGCGTTTGGTTGGGAAGTTGTTGAAACTGAAAAAGGAAATGACATTGCTTCTGTTATAGAAGGATTAAATAAAGCTAAATCATTCATCGGAAAAGGAAAACCTATTGTTAACATTATGAAAACTGAAATGGGCTCTGGTATCGATTTCATGATGGGTACTCATAAATGGCATGGATCTGCGCCAAATGATGAGCAACTAGCAAAATCGTTAGCTCAATTAGAAGAAACTTTAGGAGACTATTAAAGAATTATAAATGTTGAATTATAAATGTTGAATTACAAATGAATGTAAAACATAAAAAAAAATCATTAAAATTTATTTTAGTGATTTTTGCATCATTTATAATTCAACATTCAACCTTTTCTCAAACAAATCGTATTCTCTTTATTTTTGACGACTCTTACAGTATGTATGCGCCGTGGAATAGCGACATTAAAATTGAAGTTGCTAAGAAAATAATGGGCGAGTTTTTGGACAGTTTAAAAAATTTACCTGATTTAGAGCTTGCCTTGCGTTGCTATGGCCACACAACTTTTATTAAACCAACTCGAAACTGTAAAGATTCAAAGTTAGAAGTACCATTTGCTAGTGCAAAAGAAAATGCCACGAAAATAAAACAACGCATTCAAAAATTAGAGCCACTTGGAACAACGCCCATTGCTTACTCATTAGGAGAATGCGCTTCCGATTTTACACCCTGTAGTAATTGTAGAAATATTGTTATTTTAATAACCGACGGAATTGAAGAATGCGAAGGAAATCCCTGCGAAGTATCAAGTGCCTTGCAAAAAAAAGGAATTTTTTTAAGACCATTCGTCATTGGAGTTGGGTTGGATGTGAAATTTGCTGACGTATTTGGATGCATTGGTAAATTTTATGATGTAAGCAATGAAGCAAACTTTAAGGATATTCTAAATTTAGTGTTAACAGAAGCCATCACACAAACTACGGTACAAGTTGATTTATTAGACATTACAAAAAAACCAAGCGAGACAAATGTAAACATGACTTTTTTTGATCATGAAACAAAACAAATTAAGTATAATTACTTGCACACAATTAATATAGCGGGACATCCAGATACATTGATATTAAGCCCATTTAGAACTTATGATTTATTAGTCCATACTATTCCTAAAATAGAAAAACAAAACATTCAAATCATGCAAGGAAAACATAATACCATTCCTTTGGATGCTGGACAAGGTATTTTAAGTTTAAACATAGAAGGTAATATTTCAAAATACTATCCAAACTGTATCATCAGAAAAAAAGGAGAGTCCACTACCCTTCATGTGCAAGAGTTTGGAACAACCGAAAAATATCTAATTGGTAAATACGACATAGAAATACTGACTTTACCTCGCATTAAAATGAATGATATTGAGATTAAACAAAGTGAATCAACTAAAATTTATGTTGAAAATTCGGGCAATGCTTACATCAAAAAAGGTGGTATGGGATTTGGTAGTCTTTATTTAGATGATGGCAAAAAAGTAACTTGGGTCTGTAATTTAAATTCAAATCTAACTACAGAAATCATTTATTTACAGCCAGGAAATTATAAGATGGAATTTAGGTATGAATCGATTAAACAAACAATTAAAACAATAGAAAGAAAATTCACCATTAAATCTAAAACTACTACAAACATAACCATCAATTAAGCATATTAACCTTCAAAATTAATTTGGCTAACGAACTGATAAATGATATATTTAACTTCCAAAAAAAACATTATGATAAAAAAAATACTACTTACCAGCTTAATTATTACATCGTCGATTATAGCAATAGCTCAAAAAGAAGAAGTTAAAGAATTAAATTGTTATAATAAATGGTCGATTAAATTTGACGAAAGAGGCGCAGAAGAAATAACAGATGGTGTATATACTGATGTAATTATTACATCTCGTGTTGGAGCTGTTGCGAAATGTTATAGTGGTAAAGCTGAAGTGGTTGGTAAAAAGCTTATTAAATTTTATATAACGCTTGAAGATGGCAGTTTTGAAGAAGTTAAAAGAACATGGAAAGACAAATCAAATACTGATGTTTATATCATCAATGGTATTAGTAAGTCAATGATAACGGTTCATAATGAATTAGTTAATGTACTTTGGCCGAAGAAAATTAAGCCAAAAAAAGCGGCTATGAAATTAGCACCAGAACCAACAGACGACTAATTTACTGTTTTTAAGATTTTTATTAATTATCTAAGTAAATGCGTCCTTGGCGCCACGCATCAACGGCTTGATACCAAGGTAATTTAAGAGATTCACTGCGTTCCAAACTAAAATCATTAGTTGTAAACGGATTCACAACTTTGTTAAATGCAAAAATGGTTGATTTTTGATTATCAATTTCGCCATAGGTCCAAACTTCTCCATTTACAAGCTTTGTGACAGAATTAGGTGCACCAAAAACGACATAAATCATTCCTCGATCTGTTTTCCAACCTTCTTGATAACTAGAAAATAACTTATTAGCTTCTTGAATTCTCCCATAATATTTTTTCAAAAGTTCAACGGCTCTTTCTTTGCTTCCTCCTATGCTAGTCCAAAATTTATCAATGGATGTTTTTTTATCAATTGAATTAATACAACTCTCAAACTCTTGTTTAGCCATAATAAAGCGTGTGGCAAGTATCATTTGCTCTGCATCTTTTATTTTAGGAAAAGAAGGTTCATAAACATAAAAAGTAACACCATCTTTTGAAGTATCATTTGTTTGAAGGTGATAAAATCCTCTATTAGGAAGTGTTATTTCAATTTCATTGCTATTTGCATACACACTAAAACTGGAATCGGGTTGATAACTAAATTTCGAAACTTGCTCATAAGAAAATGGTGGCAATGCTAATTTAAACGATTTATTGTAGTAGTCAACATTGAAAAATTTTTCAGTATGTCTTTGAGAAGTGACATATATCAAATCATTTGACTTGAAATAATTTGTATAACACACTTCATGGTTTGAATTTTTAATTAAAAAATTTTCACGACTAAATGGACTCGTTTTGCTTGAATAAAAAGATTGCGTGTAACTTACTTTTTTATGTCTATCATAAACACGCATGTTAATGAAATAATCAAAGCCCTTTTTTAATTTAAAAAAAACGGAGCCATTTAAATCTTTGACTTTAACGCTAGCCTGCTTATCAATTAAATCAAAAGAAATTGTATCCGTGATTTTTTGGAGATTATCTTGTAAACTAATTTCTAATTTTACATGGACCGAAGTTGAAAACCATTGAGTTGTATCAAGTCGCTTATAAATCAACACTTCATTATTTATTTTATAAAATAATTGACTTACGGTATCGTTTAAATGATAAACTAAATTTTGCCATTGCAATTCATTGTTCGTTTTTTTATACAAATTAGTGTTACTAATCTGATTTGTCTTTTGCGTTGTACATTTAAAAAATGAAATCAAACTCAAAACAACAATGACTATTATAAT
The DNA here is from genome assembly GCA_044340865.1 of Bacteroidia bacterium. Classification (GTDB taxonomy): domain Bacteria; phylum Bacteroidota; class Bacteroidia; order B-17B0; family Aurantibacillaceae; genus UBA4416. Next base: position 6,410 of record JBIISW010000058.1, read on the forward strand.
ACGTAAATAGATAGGCGATTTGTTTAAATAAATTAAAATTACATCATTTTTACCAACCTCATTCTATAAAATAGCATTAACTGATTTTATAAAATCTTTTTTAATTCAGCAATAGACTCTAATTTCCCCCAATTAGGATGATAAACGGTTTCTGGCACAAATTTTTTATACTTTTCAACAGCCATTTCAAATAGTGGTCTCGCTTTTTTAGCACCACCTCCAAACAACATTGGTGTATTTAATACTAACCTTGCTTTTTGTAAGTAAACTCTAGGATTTTGTGGATTCAAAACTCCTGCTTGTTCATTGAGTTTAGTAGAAAGTGTGCTGTATTTTTGACCTCTTCGCAAGACATTGACACTAATTCTTGCAGCGGCAATGATTGATTTAACAACAAAAATTTCTGAATTATTTTTACTTAAAGAATCTGCTTTAAACACAAATTTATCAGCTTTATCACAGTAAACGTCAATTTGATCTCCTGTTTTAGTAAACGCTATTAAGACATTGCACAGTGAGGCATAATAATAAACTAACCAATTGTTTGTTTCTTTGACAGATAATTTTTCGAAGCTTGATGCGGGCAAATAATAGTTATGTGTATAATGAGCCGAATCTAAGGCTAAAATACATTTTCTGAATTCGGGTGTGACTTTTACTGTTTGTGAATTCAAATCAAATGAACTCATAAAAAGTACAAAACAAATTATCTTAAATTTCATATTGTAAACATAAAACACGTATGGATATGAAACAACTTTTTATAAAAAAAAATAGGGATTTTGTTTTAAACTCCAATCTAGGAGCTTGTATTTTTTTAAGAAATAATCGGTACTTTTATTACCTTTAAATGCTGATAAATCAAACACATAAAGCAACTTTTAGTGCAAACTTATCTCAGTATAATTCTAAAACACACGCTATGAAATTATTATTATTTATTTTACTTTTCGTTTCAAGTTTTAATCTAAAATTAAAATCACAAACTGAGTTCATTGAATACCGCTCTGAAGCAAATCCATTATATTGGAAAAACAGAAAACCATTTACCGATTATTGGCAACAAGATGTTCATTATAACATTTCAGCCCAGTTAAATGACAGCAGCGATATTATTACTGGCCACGAAGAATTAATTTATTTTAATAATTCTCCAAAAGATTTAAACGTTGTCTTTTTTCATTTATATAACAACGCTCAATGTAAAAGTTCTTATTTAGCTAACTTATATAAAAACAATAATTATCATCTAAAATACAGCAAATACCGTGATAATGACAAAGGGACAAACATCGAAAAACTAACCGTAAATGGAAAAACACTACAGATAGAATTAGATAATACTGTATTAAAAGTATACCTTGAAAAACCATTAAAATCTGGTGAATCCATTACATTCGATATTGATTTTAAAACTTACTACGACAAAGAAGCAATCAGAAATCGCATGAAACAGTTTAATGCATTTGGTTACAAACATTATGATGTAACACATTGGTATCCTCGAATTTCAGTATATGACAGAAAATTAGGTTGGGATACAGACCAACACATGGATCATGAATTTTATGGCGACTTCGGCTCATTTCACGTTGAGTTCACACTTCCAAATAATTACGTGTTAGACGCCACTGGTAATTTATTAAATCAAAAAGACGTATTACCAGATACATTGCGCCAAAAATTAGATTTATCAAACTTTGCTAAGAAACCATGGAATTCAAAACCAAGCGTAATCATTAAAAAAGATGGCACCAATAAAACGTGGAAATTTTCTGCTGTAAATGTTCATGATTTTGCTTTAACAGCCGACCCAACCTACCGCATTGGAGAATATAAATGGAATAACATTACATGTGTAGCCCTTGTTCAAGAACCACATGCAGCAGGCTGGCAAAACACACCACAATTTATTGCCAAAGTATTAGATGTAAATACTTACAATATTGGCACTTATCATTACCCTAAAATGATTTGTGCGGATGCTCAGGATGGCGTTGAATATCCTATGCTAACATTAGATGGTGGTTTTGATCCCGAAAACAGAGATTTACTTATTCATGAAATGACTCATAATTGGTTTTTTGGAATGGTTGGAAATAACGAAACATACCGCGCTTTTTTAGACGAAGGATTTACACAATTTTACACAGCTGATACTTACCAATTTATTGATGGTCCTAATAAAATTTCGCGGCAACCCAAAAGTAAATACATGAGAAGATTTACTGAACAAAACCGAATTTTAGACGACCAAGTGTATAATGGGTATATGAACGCGGTAACTGTGCGCGGAGAAGAAGTAACTTTAAATACGCATAGCGACGATTTTAATGGAGGCATTAGACATGGTGGTGGATATGGCGCTGTATACACAAAAACAGCTACTATGCTTAAAAATTTAGAATATGTTTTAGGTCGTTATTTATTTGATAAATCCATGCAGCATTATTTTAATCAATGGAAATTTTGTCATCCGTATCCAGAAGATTTTCGTAATTCCATTATTCAATACAGCAATGTTGACTTAAATTGGTTTTTTGATCAATGGCTAGAAACCACAAAAAAAATTGATTATAAAATTGGTCGCATAAAAAATGGTAAAGAAAAAAACGAATACTTAATTACACTTAAACGTAAGGGCGATATGCAAATGCCAATTGACTTTACAGTACTGGATATTAATGATTCAGCTTACCATTATTACATTCCAAATACATGGTTTGAAAAACCATCAAAATCAACAGTTTTGCCACGTTGGATTGGCTGGGGAAAAGTAAAACCTACTTATGTTGCTAAAGTGCAATTAACAGATCCTATCAAAAATGTCATCATCGACCCATCAAGAAGATTAGCCGATGTTGATATGACTAACAATGTAAAGCATCATAAAGTAAATATTACGTTTGATTCTAAGGTTTATAATCCATTAGACTGGAAACATTATGAATTAAAAGCAAGGCCTAGCATTTGGTATAATGGTTATGATGGTATGAAAGTTGGAGCGCATTTAAACGGCGGATATATGAATACAAAACATGTATTTGATGCAACACTTTGGTTTAGCACTGGAGCAGGTCAAAATTACATAGATAGCACACAAGTAAAAAGTAATTACAACATCGTTTCATTTCTATTTAATTACAAAACATCTACAGCTCGATTCATTAAAAAATCAAATGTATACGCTACTTTAAAATCATTAGATGGATTAGAAAGTGGTTTAGTGGGTTTTGAGAAAAAAAGTAATAACGATAAAAATAAAATATACATTCAAGTTAAAGCCATGGTTAGAGATTTACAAAGAGATTTGGTATATCTGATTAATCAAAATGAATGGCAAATTCAAAAATTAAATAGTTATATCAATATTGGAATAGATCATAATTATGTTTATAAAAATGGAGTTGGTTCTATGAATATCAATGCAAGAGCAAATGCCTTTACAAACGATTATGATTTTTCATCCTTGCAATACACCGCTTTAAATAAAAACGATTTAGGCAGATTATCATTAAATACAAGGCTATTCGCTCAATTAGGTTATGGAAGTAAATTAGCAAGTGAATCCATGTTATTTGCATCAGGTGCAAACCCAGAGGAGTTAATGGAAAATAAATATACTCGTTCGATGGGTTTAATTCCACCTGACTGGGGAAAATATGGAAATACGACCAATCATTTTAATGCTGGAGGTGGTTTAAACTTAAGAGGATACTCGGGTTATCTTTTAGCACAAACAGATGCAACAGGAAGTATGATTTACAATTACAAAGGCACAACAGGTGCATCTGCCAGTGTTGAGTTAGAATTTGGTAAATTATTTAAATTCATGACTATTAAAAAATTAAATAACAGTGTAAAAATAAATCCTTATTTATTTGCTGATGCTGGTTCCATTAACGTTAATCAGCCTGGTAAAGCCATAGTGATGAGTAATGTGATGGCTGACGCCGGTATTGGGGCAACATTAAGCATTCAGAAATGGGGAAATTTAAACGGACTTAAACCATTAGTGATACGCTTTGATATGCCCTTATTTTTAAATCGATTACCATTTGCAGAAAAAGATTATGTTCAAGTGCGTTGGGTTGTTGGAATTAATAGAGCATTTTAAACTATGATTTCGATTAAGCCATTAGTTAATGATGTTATAAAAAAAATAAGTGTCCTATTTTTAATTTATACCATTTGCAGATTTTTATTTTACGTTATTAATCAAACTAGTTTTCAAGACCTTACGAATGCTGAATTAATCAGTTTGTTTTTTTATGGATTACGTTTTGATGCTTTCAGCATCTGTGCAACTAATTCATTATTTATCTTATTAGCCATTTTACCTTTTACATTTCAGCAAAAAAAAACTTATAGTCGTTTCATATTCTATCTTTTTGTTTTCATCAATGCATTTTCTATCCTTTTAAATTTTATTGATTTTTCTTATTTTCCTTACACAAAGAAAAGAACCACGTATGATGTAACTCATCTTATCTTTGGAGGTCAAACAGAATTCATTAAACTTATCCCTCATTTTTTAATCCAAAGTTGGTATTTAATAATCATTTATTTCCTACTCATTTACTTAATTATAAAATCATATAACTACTTCGATAAAACAAAACAACTCGTTTCAACCCAAATTGGTTTAAAATCAGGTGCAATTAATTTGTTTGTATTTTTATTGGCAAGTAGCTTAACTGTATTAGGAATTAGAGGTGGATTGCAACGGGTTCCCATTATGTTGATTGATGCGGCTTTATACACAAATCAAAAAAACATACCTATCATCATAAATACTCCCTTTTCATTAATTAAATCAGGGGAATTAAACCAAATAACACCTTTAACATTCTTCAAAGAAGATGAATTAAAAAAATATTGTACTCAAATCATCCCTGCTGATACTGGAGAATTTAAAAATTTAAATGTTTGCATCATCATCTTAGAAAGTTTCTCTAAAGAATTCACGAAGGCTGGAAATCATATAAGCTATACACCATTTTTAGATAGTTTGATTACAAAATCAACGTATTGTTCAAATGCCTTCGCTAATGGTAAAACATCTTTAAATGGAATGGCATCAATTGTCTCATCCATGCCTACCTACATGAATGACCCTTATATTAATTCATCTTATGCCAATAATAAATTAGAATCACTTCCCATGTTATTAAAAGAAAAAGGATACCATACATCTTTTTTCCATGGCGCAACAAATGGTTCAATGAACTTTAACGCCTTTGCCAAATGCGCAGGATATGATGTTTATTACGGTAGAACCGAATTTAATAACGACACTCATTATGATGGACAATGGGGTATTTTTGACGAACCATTTTTAGTCAATATGGTTTCTGAAATTTCTAAATTTAAAGCACCATTTTTAACAACTGTGTTCACCTTATCATCTCACAACCCCTATAAAATACCAAGTCAATACCGTCATAAATTTCCAAAAGGAAATTTAGAAAACCTTGAAGCGCTTGGTTATGCAGATTATAGTTTGCGACAATTTTTTAACGAAGCCAAAAAGAAAGACTGGTTTACCAATACCTTATTTGTTCTATCAGCTGATCACACAGCGATTTCTAATGATGGCTTTTATAATAATTCCGTTGGTCAATATGCTATTCCTATAGTATTCTATCAGCCAAATCAAGAACCTACCGTTATTAGTAAACCAATGCAACAAATAAATATCATGCCTACTATTCTAGATATTTTAAATTATGATAAACCATATTATGCATTTGGAAAAAGTATTTATTCAAACAAAATAGAACCTGTAATTTATTTTAATGGTCCTTATTATCACTTAATTAATGATAGTTTAACCTATATTTTTAATGATTTTGAAATTATAGAAGCTTATCATTATAAAAAGGATAGTCTTTTAAGTCAATCGATAAAAGGAAAATACAAGCAAGCAGAAATTGAAAATACAAATTATTTAAAAGCATATATACAGAGTTATAATAACGATGTAATAACGAATAACACGCACTATAAAAAATAAATTAAGAACATGGAACATTACGATTTAGTAATTATTGGAGGCGGCCCAAGCGGATATGCGGGTGCAATGAGAGCCATTGATTTTAAGAAAAAAGTTTTATTAGTAGAAAAAAAACGTTTAGGTGGTGCTGGCATTTACGACGGCGTGCTCACATCAAAAACATTATGGGAATATTCGTTAAAGATTTCATCCATAAGAGAAATGATTCCTAACTATGAAGTAGATTATAATGACATTGTGAAAACCCTTAAAGAATCGGTATTTGAAAGAAAAACACAAATGTCTGTTCATATGCAACTTTTACAAAAACAAACGGATAATTTACTAAGTTACGAAAAAGGGTTAGCGTCGTTTATTGATAAACATACTATTTCTATAAAAAAAGAAGATGGTTCAACAAAAATAATTAAAACCGAAAACGTACTCATCGCATCAGGTAGTAGACCTCGTTATTTACCAAACATTGCGATAGATGAAAACATCATCATGACGAGTAACGGCGTAAAAAATTTGACTGAATTACCAAAAAGTATGGTTGTTCTTGGTGCGGGTGTTATTGGCTGCGAGTTCGCAACTATTTTTTCAAACTTAGGGAAAACAAAAGTATACCTAATTGATAAAGCGGATCGCATTTTACCATTTGAAGATGCCGACGTTGCAGATGTAGTTAGTGAAAATTTAGAAAAACATGGCGCTTTTATTCATCACGGTGCATCATTAAAACGAATGGAAATAAAAGATGGAGAAGTTGAATATGAATTGCAATACAAGGATGGCAAAACAGAAATTTTTAGAGTAGAAAAAGCGCTCGTTTCTGTTGGAAGAGTTCCAAATATTGAAGATTTAAATTTAGAACGTGTTGGCGTAAAATTAAATGAAAAAGGAAGTATTTGGGATGATGATACCCAAACTCATACTAGTAATATTTATGTGGCAGGCGATGTAACAACTGATATTGCTTTAGTAAATGTAGGAGAGCGGGAAGCCAGGCATGCTGTGGTTCGGATGTTTGGTCCTACTATCAAACCTCTATCCTATCAAAATATTTCTACCATCATGTTCTTAAATCCAGAAGTAGCAAGTGTTGGTATGAGTGAGCAAGACTGTGTTAAAAAGGGATTAGCCCATAAAGTTGTCAAATTAGATTATAGCACGAATGCCAGAGCTATCGCCATGCGAAAGACAAAAGGTTTTTTTAAAATTATCGTAACAAATGATAATGGCATGAGAATATTAGGTATGCGTTGCGTAGGAGAACATGCGAGTTCGGCTATACAAGCAGTAGCTTATTTAATTCATACAAACCAAGGGATTAGAGAATTGGCAGATATGATGCATCCACACCCAAGTATTATTGAAGGAATTCAAGAATGCTTGCGTATGTTATTAGGGAAATCGATTTACAAATCATCTGTATTTAAAGATAAACTGAAATGTTATGTGTGTGAAAACGGAACGTGTATTAACGTAGAAACATTAGTTTAACAATTGAATTAAAGTTCTATACCGTTGATGTCCGTTGTTAAAACTTCGGTCATATAATCAAAAAACGGTCTCATGTTTTTAAAGGTTTGATTGGCTTCTTTTAAAAAGTTTTTATCTAACACGTCTTTATCGGAGAAATTTCGAATGAGTAAAAACTGTTTGTAACGCAATAAATCAATCGCTGAATTCTCAGCATCAAATCCTTTTGGTGTTGTTTTTAATTGTTCACCTTGCATTTCTCCAAATGTAGAATTAAACGATTTACTTTTTAAAATTTTACGCAAAGGCATATCATCAAAAGCAAGATCTTCTCTGATACGTTTTAAATCATCAGGGTTTGG
>JBIISW010000059.1:0-14208 GCA_044340865.1 Bacteroidia bacterium
TATTGTTTTTGACAACAGGAACCTGACGAATTGCACCAACAGATAAGATGCAAGATTCGGGCGTATTAATGATAGAGGTAAATGATTCTATACCAAACATTCCTAAGTTTGAAACGGTAAATGTGTTCCCTTCCCAATCAGCTGGTTGTAATTTTTTATCTTTCGCGCGTTTTCCTAAGTCTTTCACTTCGGCACTGATTTGAGACAGTGATTTTTGATCAGCAAAACGAACAACAGGCACTAATAAACCATCTTCTACAGCTACAGCAACACCAATGTGCACATGATTATAATAACGAATTTTATCGCCTAACCAACTTGTGTTTACTTTTGGATGTTTGCGCAGTGCAGCAGCACATGCTTTAATAACTAAGTCATTGAAAGAAACTTTTGTATCTGGAATTGCATTAATTGCAGCACGTGACGTCATAGCATTATCCATATCTACTTCAATAGTTAAGTAAAAATGAGGTGCCCCATTTGTACTTTCTAATAATCGTTTTGCAATTATTTTTCTCATTTGAGACGTTGGTTCGTCTGTAAAGCTTTCTGTTCCCGGGACGAATGAACTAACGGTTTGAGAGCTAGTATGAGATTGAGTAGAAGGTTTATAATTTTCGATGTCTGTTTTTGTTACTCTGCCATGATCGCCTGTCCCGTTTACTTTTGAAATATCAATACCTTTGTCTTTTGCTAATGCCTTTGCTAAAGGAGATGCTTTTATACGAGAAGCCTCTCCAACCTCACCAGTCTGTAAGTTTGTAGGACTTACTATTGAATTAATTTCTTGAGTCAGTTTATTCCCATCTATCTCTTTTGTCCCTTCGGTCTTTACAGTCCCTTCAATTATCGCTAAAATTGCATTTACATCTTCACCGCCTTTTCCTAAAATTGCTAAAACACTGTCAACAGGAACACTTTGTTTTTCAGGAATACCAATATGTAACAATACACCATCTTGGAATGATTCAAATTCCATAGTCGCTTTATCAGTAGCAATATCTGCTAATAGTTCGCCACTTTTTACTTTATCCCCAACTTTTTTGTGCCATTTTTCAATAACTCCTTCGGTCATTGTATCACTTAATTTTGGCATACGAATTACTTCAACGCCTGCTGGAAGAGTAGTCGTTTGTGTTGCGTTATTAGTTGTTTGAACTGGCGGAGTTACTTTAGGCTCTTCAACTTTTTTAGCGCCGCTACTTGCTTCTGCTAAAATTACATTAATATCTTCGCCTTCCTTTCCTAAAATAGCAATGATAGAATCAACAGGAACGCTTTGTTTTTCAGGGATACCAATATGCAATAACACTCCATCTTGAAATGATTCAAATTCCATGGTTGCTTTATCGGTTTCAATATCTGCTAACAGTTCGCCACTTTTAACTTTATCGCCAACCTTCTTGTGCCATTTTGCAATAACACCTTCGGTCATTGTATCACTTAATTTGGGCATTCTTACTACTTCAGCCATCTTTTTAAAATTTTGAATTTTGAATTTTGAATGTTAAATTGTTTCTGCACTTGTCTTAACAATCTTTGTTAAAATATTAATTAAGTCATCACAATCATTTATTAAAACGTCTAATTTGTTATTTGAGATTTTACTTTCTTTTATAAGTCTAAGCCAATATTTTGTTTCCCTTGCTTCTTTTGAAGATATTGATAATTTTGAAATAAAATCTTTTTTAGACTGCGCCGCTTGAGCTTCTTCAACATTAGCACCAATGCTTGTTCCACTTCTTATAATTTGATTTGCGATTTCATAGTTACGATCTTCTTTAAGTGATTGTGATAATGCTATAATTTTTAATGCAAAATGAAACGATTTGTCTCTAATTATATTAGGCTTTTCATTATTCATTTCATTCAACATTTAAAATTCAGCATTTAACATTACTCTAAAATATAGGGATAATTTGGTTCAGCATAAACGTCTTTGTATAATTCGTCAGCTTCTGGATAAGGGCTTTCTTCAGCAAACTGAACAGATTCATCAACTAATGCTTTTACTCGCGCTTCAGCAGCTTCAATTCCTGCATCATCAATCCATTTATTTTCAATAAGTGTATTTAATACTTTTTGAATTGGGTCTTGCTCTTGGTATTCTTTTACCTCGTCTTTTGTTCGGTAAGTTTGAGCATCACTCATACTATGACCTTTATAACGGTATGTTTTCATTTCTAAAAACGTTGGACCGTCTCCTCTTCTTGCTCTTGCAACGGCTTCTTCCATTGCTTCGTGAACCGCTTCAACATTTAATCCATCAACAGGTTTTGAAGGCATATCATAAGCTAATCCTAATTTCCATAATTCATGCACGTTACTTGTTCTTTCCACTGAAGTTCCCATCGCATACATATTATTTTCAACAATAAATATTACGGGTAGTTTCCAATTCATGGCCATATTAAATGCTTCGTGTAAAGCGCCCTGTCTTACAGCGCCATCACCCATTGAGCAAACACAAACATTGTCGTTTCCTGCGTATTTATCAGCAAAGGCAATACCTGCTCCTAATGGAATTTGTCCGCCAACAATACCATGTCCCCCCACGAAATTATGTTCTTTACTGAAGATATGCATTGATCCCCCTTTGCCTTTGCAGCATCCTGTGATTTTTGCATACATTTCAGCCATGATGTATTTTGGATGTAACCCTAAACCAATAGCGTGAGCATGGCAACGGTAAGCCGTGATATGTTTATCTTCTTTTTTTGTAGCACTAACAGTTCCTGCTACTATCGCTTCTTGTCCAATGTATAAGTGGCAAAACCCTTTTATTTTTTGTTGAACGTATACCTGTCCTGTTTTTTCTTCAAACTTGCGCATTAATAACATGCTTTCATACCATTTAAGGTATTGCTCTTTTGAAAACTTACTCTTTTTTTCAGCTGATTTAGCCATAAATCGTTTAAATTTAATTTGATACAAAAATATAATTAATTGTTAAATCTGAAAGGCTTTCAGCCTATTTTAAGTGTTTTTTATTAAACATAATTGGTAGTAAGTTTTCAATACTATCTGAAACATAAATTTTTCCTGTTTCACCACTCATAATAATACTAATTGGGGATTCATACTTCATTTCATACTCTGAAATTACCTGTCGACATCCCCCACAAGGTGAAACGGGCTCGTTTATAATTTGGGTTTTAGAAGCCACGCTGACCGCGATTTTTTTTATAGGCACATTAGGATATTTTGCGCTTGCGTGGAATATGGCCACTCTTTCGGCGCATAGCCCAGAAGGGTAAGCGGCGTTTTCTTGGTTATTGCCAATACTAATTTTTCCATTCTCAAGCAAAATGGCCGCACCTACAAAAAATTGAGAATACGGAGCATAAGCTGACTTAACTGCTTTCTTGGCTAATTTTAATAATTCTAAATCCTCTTTTGGTAAATCCTCCATGGATTTATAAACAGTTAAATTGGTTGTTATCGTTAACTTAGTTGCTTTTGATTTCATTAAAATGTGAGATTATGTGGTAACTAACTAGAAACAAAACGGATTTTGATCAAATATTAAGATAGGTCTAATTTGTCAGATATGTTATTTTTTTTAATCCATTCATGCAATTGCGCGTCGAAAATGGATTTATCTTTTAGAATATCAGTTCTTAGTGTAAATGATTTGTTTGTATTGTCTACAATAAAAGTTAAACCATGTCTTTTTTGAATTTTTTTGACAGAGCCTGCATGCATGATGTCTAATTTATTTGTACTAATTATGAGAAGTTCGTTATCAAAAGCAATGTATGATAAGTTATTTGTATAGCGAAACACAACAACAATTATTTCAGTGAAGGAAATTAAAAAACAGGCAAAGGATAAATATTTAATCATACTATCTGAATAATATAAAACAATTCCGCAGCATGCAAATGCTATAACTTTAATAAATCGCTTGGCTAAAAAACCATAAGTAAAGTAAGGAATTTTTATAGTTGAGGTGTTCGTTAGTGAAATTGAATAGGCTTCATAGCAACTTGCAAGTATGTATGAAATGCCAATTCCTATGAATAAATAGTTTATTTCTTTAAACCCAATATTCTTAGAAAAAATAAAAACTAAACTCACGCCTAGTAAAAAAAACAAAATTAAGTTTTTGATTAAAATAGAAAGAGTAGGTCGCATCGAAGTAAGTGTTTAATTCTATGCGAATATACGTGTTTTAATGCAGATTAAGTGTGGGGAATAATTTATCTAATACCAGGCATGGTGTTTTTTTTGCGAGTCTTAAACAATGCATTAAATTTATATTCAATTCCTTCGCTAGGAGCTAAAGCAGGCGATTGTGATAACTGCATTTGTTTATTGATAAAGAAGAATCCAGATAAAGAGGTAATGGAGTAGGCCTGTTTTGCAGTGCTGTTTTTTGCTTGATGCAGGATGATCCAATTTTGTTTCGGATTATTTTTTAGGTGTGCCAAATAATGTTTAACGCTATCATCTAAGCATACACTCACAAAGGTAATTTTTCCATTAAAATTATTTTTTAAGTCTATTATTTTCTGCATTTCTTTCAAGCTTATTTCGCTTTGGGTTGAAAAGAAATTTAAATAAATATACTGACCTTTTAAACTGTTTAATTGAAAAGTCATTCCTTTCAAATCGTTCGCCATAAAATTTGGAGCATCCGCACCTGTTTGTAATTCATAAAAATTTTGTAATGCGTTAAGTGCTATTTTTTGATGCTCACTTATTTTTGTTTCTTGGTATAATTGTTCTAAAACAGATTTTACTTGTTGTTGATTAATATCAGGACTGTAATAAAATTCTACCAATCCTTTTAAAATTAATAATTCTCTTAAGGTGTCATTTTTAATCGATTTATCAGATTCGAGTTCTTGTTTTAAATCTTTGTAATTTCCGAATGCATTGATGCTATTATAAATTGAACCGCCATGTTTTGTTGATGCAATTCCTTTGAGATAGCCTTTAAAATGCGTATTAAAAAACTCCATGTATTCATAATTGTTATATAAAATTGGCTTGTGCGATATAAATTGATTGAAAAGAAGTTTTTTGTTTTTAGAGGTATTGGCATAAAAATTAGCAAAAGCATATTCTACGTATTTTTTAAAATAGTTATTTGATGTTGTTTTATATCTTTTTTTTGACGCCACTAAAAATGTATCTAGTAAAGCATTAATTTTTGCTGGCGTTAGGTATGCGCCGTCTGTTTTAATAAAAAGCTGATTGTATTCGTTATTAAAATCATTGATTAGTGCATTAAGTTCTGTGCTATCATTACCATAGATACTTATATTTACTGGGCTTTGTGTTCCAATTTGATTATTAGTTAAAGAATCTGCTTCAGGAAAATAGATGCCGTAATTAAAATTAGGCTGTACGTACAATTTTCCAACGAGGTTGTTAATATTTATTAGTAAGGGTTTTGTTGTTTTGCTGTAAAATTTAAATTCAAAGTAGCCATCTTGATCAACGGTATCTATTGCTTCAACCACTTTAGTATAGGTTATATAATCTAGGTAATCACTTAAAATAATTTCTTTACCAATGTGAGATGAGTGTGCTTTTCCTTTTATGACAATATTTTGAGCATACCCACAAAAAGTAAACATGAGAATCAAAACAAAGAAGAAATATGGTTTCATAATAGTGTATATTACTTAATCGACATTAAAGTGACACGTCTGTTTTAAAATTTCAAATGCCTTTAATAATAAAAAAACTAAAATGGACATTTCCATATTTTCGACATTCTACAAAATATGGTTTAGTGCTTAAATCAGTTTGTTTACCATGTTCAATAACTAACATTCCATCCGGGTTCAGGAGTTTTTTTTCAATCACTAAGTTGTATATTTTTTCAATGTCTGGCAACTCGTATGGCGGATCAGCAAAGACTAAATCATAAGTTCCATTTGATTTCGAAAGAAAAGAAAAGACATCAGCTCGTTCGGTGAAGATCGTTTTAAAATTTAACTGTTTAGATGTATCTTTTATATAATTTAAACATGGTGTGTGGCTATCAATGCTAATTATTTTTTTAGCGCCTCGCGATGCAAATTCTAATGTGATATTTCCTGTGCCACAAAATAAATCAAGTACAGTTAAACCTTCAAAATCTATTTTATTATTCAAGATATTAAAGAGTCCTTCTTTTGCAAAATCAGTAGTTGGCCTTACTGGTAAATTTTTTGGTGGCATTAATTGTTTGCCTCTATGTGATCCTCCTATTATTCGCAAAATAGTCTGTTTAATAAAGTGTAGTTATAATGTTGAGGCGCTCCTTCAATATGGCTGTAAATTAAGTTTTTATGACCACTAGCAAAACGGATGTGTTTGACGTATTTTTTTAGCATGATGTATACTTCTGAAGTTGTATTAACATTGCCTATCAAACAAACATTAACAGAGCTTGGAGCTAATTGGTATTGCTCTAATAAGAATAAAAGATAATATAATACATCTTGTTCTGTTTTAACTGAAAATTGATTAGCGATTAAAAGTTGATGATTGTTTTTCACAACAAATTCGATGCGAGACTCATGTATAGACAATAAAACTTCTTCACTTGACAAATCTTTTGAATTCATCATAAGTTGCGATAGAATGCACATTGAATGTTTAGTCCGATGATTTGGGAATGTTTGGTCGAATAACGATTTTAATGTTTCAGGGATGCTATAAATTAATTTTACATCGCCAGAGATATCATTACTTAGAACTATTTTATTATCAATGCTTCCGCAATTAAACTCTAACACTGTTTTTTTATCAGATTCGTTGAAGAACTGACTTGGACATAGCGTGAATTGTGGTGTGAAATAATTAATACATACCGTATTATAATTTTTCTTAGAAAACTGAAAATAATTGATGGCGGTTAAAAATGCGGCATGTCCTTCAGCTTCATTAATAGGATAATGCGAAATAAACAAAGGTTTGAATGTGTTCATCTCAAATTCACAAAACGACACAAAGTCTTCAGCGTAATCGATAACTAGTCCATTAGCATTATTTTGCGGATTGCCGTATGATTCTATTTTTATAGTTAATGCCATATCTTATACGAAATTAATTATAATTTAATTGACGATGAAATTCGCTACAAATAATTGCGCAAGCATTCGCTGCGTTTAATGATTCGCTGCCGTTTATGGTGGCAGAAGGGATAGTGATTGGTGTTGTTATGTGACGTAAAACAGCATCAGAAATTCCATTAGCTTCGTTTCCAATTACAAGGATTCCTTTGGTTAACTTTTTAGTGTAGATATTTTCGCCGTTTAAAATAGCCCCGTAAATAGGCGTGTTTTTGTTAGTTGCAAATAAATCATCAAATGTAGTATAAGTAACCTGAACTCTTAATACAGCCCCCATAGTTGCCTGTAATGTTTTTGGATTGTAGAGTTCGGTGCAGTGCTGCGAACAAAACACATGTTTAACTCCAAACCAGTCGGCAATTCTAATGATTGTGCCCAAGTTTCCAGGGTCTCTGATGTCATCTAAAAACAAACATAATTCTTCTTCAGAGTTAATATGATTGGCACTGTGTGTTAGTGATTGAACTATGGCAAGCACTTGGTTGGGAGATTGTTGAGCACTAATTTTTTTTAACTCTTCATCATTTATTTCAGTAAATAAAATGTTTTTTTCAAGCATTATATTTTTGTTAACGCTAATAAATTCTGCTAAAGCCAATACTTCAGTAATTTTATATTGATCACTATTTAAAAACTCAGTTACAATTTTAATCCCTTCAATTATAAATAAAGCGTTTTCTTCCCTATATTTTTTAGAGTGTAATTGTTGAATATGTTTAACATGGTTTTTACTAATCATAATTTAAAGTTAAATTAGTACGCTATAAATGTAATTAAACTTTTGGGCTTTAAGATTTATATTCAAAAAAAAATAGGGTTGAAGGGTTATCTAAAACACTTCCTTGTTCTCTTTGTGAGTTTAATTTTAGGTTCGTGTCAAGTAAATAAAAATCTTAAAGATGGCGACTATTTAGTTGAAAAAAATCAATTCAAATTTAATGGGACTAACATTGACCATGCGGAATTGGAATCTTATTTGAGGCAAAAACCAAATCGTAAAATTTTAAAAGCAGTCCCGTTTAATCTGTGGCTATATTTTCAGATTGATCAAAAGAAAATGTTGTCCTATAAGGCAAAAAGAAATTTAAAATTTGATCGAATAAATCAAAAAAGAATAGCTAAAAACACAAAGAAAAATGAAGCAAGAATTGCAAAAGGCAAAAAGACAAAAGAGCCAAAGCTAAAGAACAAGGAAAAATTAACCCTTCGAGAAAGTTTATTAGATGCTGGTGAAGCTCCTGTTATTTTGGATTATGCGCTTAATAAAATAACAACTTCGCAGTTGCAAAAATTTGTTTTTTCTCGTGGGTATTTTAATTCGGTCGTAAAGGACACGGTTATGTTATTTAAGAAAAGAGCAGTTACTAATTATTATATTTCAAAATCTGTTCCATATCTTATCAATGATATTTCTTATAAAATTGATGATCCGTTTATTGAGCAGTTTATAATCACTGACACGATACATAGTCTTATTAGAAAGAATAGTGTTTATAATGAGGATCTGTTTCAAAAGGAACGAGAGCGCATAACGGATAGGTTATTAAATAATGGATACTTTTATTTTGCACCAGAATATATTCATTTTATAGTTGATAGCAATTTGGCTGGAAACTTAATTAATTTAAAATTAGAGTTGCGTAAATTTTCTCAATCGATGAGTGAGTCAAATGATTCTTTAATTTACTTAAATCACCCGAAGTTTTCTTTAAAAAACATTTACATCATACCCGAAACTGTTACTGATTTTAGAGGAAATTCGAGCAACATCTATATGAAAGATACAGCGTATTATAATGGTTTTAAAGTGCTACATAATAAGAAACTGCAATTTAGATTGAATGATTTAACACGAGACATTTCTTTAGCTGAGGGACAGCTTTATCAAAAAGATTTAGCAGAAGAATCCTATAAAGGTATTTCTGCATTAAAAGTTTTTAAAAGTGTTTTTTTACAGTTTGTAAAAAATGCTTCATATGAAGATAAGTTGGATTGTTATATTGTTTGTCAGCCGCTTGTTAAGCAATCTATTACCATAGAAAGTGAAGGCACAAACACATCAGGAAATCTCGGTATAGCTGGAAGTTTGGTGTTTCAAAATAAAAATACATTTAAAGGCGCTGAGTTGGTTGAATTGAAATTAAATGGTTCGTTGACAGCTCAAAAACAATTTAATACAACCCAGACTACTGACATTAAAAATGTAACAAGTACATTTAATACCATACAATTTGGGCCTCAATTAAACATTTATTTTCCTAAACCTTTATTTCCTTTCACCTTATTTTATTATAAAAAAAATCATAATGAGAAACGCTATTTTGTTCAACCTCGTACAATCCTTAATCTTTCTATAAATTATCAAGAACGCCCAGAATTTGCTCGCACGATTTCATCTATTTCTTATGGATTTAAATTTAATAATTCTAAAGGCTTGTTTACTTATGAAGTAGTTCCCGTGGAAACCTATTTAGTGAAAGCTAAATTATTCGGTACTTTTCGAGACGAACTTTTAAACTTAAAAGACTTTTTTTTATTGAATTCATTTCAAGACCATTTAACGACTCTTTCCAGAATATCAGCTATTTTTAATAACCAAAATGTAGCACGTAAGCGTAATGTTATGTATTTAAAAATGAATTTAAGCTCATCAGGAAATTTTTTGAGAGGAGCCTACAATATAACAAATCAGCCAAAAGATACATTAGGGCGTTATCAAATTTTAAACATTCCCTTTTCTCAATTTGTAAAAATAGATGTGGATTACCGTTTTTATTTTAAAACTTGGAAAACAGATAAATTAGTGTATCGTATTGCAGGAGGCATTGGCAAGCCACTTAATAACCTATCTAGTTTGCCATACGAACAAAGTTTTTTTGGTGGAGGGCCGAATACGATGCGAGCTTGGAGAGCAAGAACACTTGGGCCAGGAAGTTATAAATCATTGACTTCAGATGCTAAGTACGATAAAATTGGAAACATTCAAATAGAAACAAATATTGAATATCGATTTCATATTTTTAAATCTTTTTACGGAACATGGTTTGCAGACGCTGGAAACATTTGGCTTTTAAAACCAGATGAATCTAAACCAGGAGGTGAATTTAAAGTAGATAATTTCTATAAAGAATTTGGTTTAGGCAGTGGTTTTGGAATTCGATATGATTTCGGATTTTTTGTATTGAGATTTGATGGAGCCATTAAGGTAATTGATCCAGAAAATGAGTTGAGGAAACGTTTTGTTTTAGGTAAAAAAACGATGAGAGAATCCTCAATTTTAAATTTTGGTATTGGTTATCCTTTTTAATCCAATTATTTAGTCGTTGTCTTTATTTCTAAAAAGGCGTTCTAAAATACTATTGGTAAATGATAGAATTAAACTAAACCATAAAGCAGTCCAAAATCCATCTACATTAAATCCATCTACTAATTTATTAGCAAATAAAATAATAAAGGCATTTATGGCTAGTAAAAATAATCCTAACGTATAAAACGTAATTGGCAAGGATAATATCGTTAAAATAGGCTTAACAATGGTATTTAAAAACGAAAGCACTACTGCAACAAGCAGCGCAGTAACAAATCGATTTAGTTCATCTGATGGCCCCTTATAAAATTGATTATCGCCTATGGTCACACCATTTAATAAATTAGCCGTAATGATTACAGCTATGGTTGATAATAAAAGTTTGAGAATTAATTTCATGTTACATGTTAAATAAGAGGTTGTCTCATTGAGACAACCTCCATAAAATTATTTTCTTAAATCTAATTCAGCAATGATATTAGTTGCACCTCCTAATTTTTCTACAACCCAAAGTAAATAACGTACATCTAAGTTGATTGTACGATTTAAATCTTTATCAAATTTTATTTTATGACTTAAGGCTTCGTAATTACCATCAAATGCTAATCCGATTAATTCACCTTTTGCATTCATTACTGGAGATCCAGAATTTCCTCCAGTGATATCATTAGAGCTAATAAATGAAACAACGATATCTTTTGCTGTTGCATCTGCATATTGTCCATAATCTTTAGCCTTTGCTAATTCAATTAATTTAATTGGTGCGTCAAATTCATAATCACCTGCTTTGTATTTTTCTAATACACCTGATAAAGTACAAATGTGACTATATTTTACAGCATCTTTAGGAGAGTAAGATTTTACATTACCAAAACTTACACGCATAGTAAAGTTAGCATCAGGATACATTTTTTTACCCTTATTCATTTCTAAAATTCCTTTTAAATATGTTTTTCCTAATACAAAATTTTGGTTATTAAATTCAGTAAATGCTTTTGCGTATTTAGAACTGAAGTTTGTATTAAAAGCGCTAGCCATCATAAATGCTGGATCTTTATGCAAAGAAGCTGTATCAGGATTTGCCATCATGGCATCCCATTTTGTGTTATCTAAGATAGACGTTGTTGAGAATACGTCATTAGCAAATGCGTCAAATGTTGATTTGTTTTTTAAATCACCATACTTTGAATTAATCTTAGCATAAAAGTTATCAGGATGTTGATTTAAGTCTACGTCGGTAAAAAAGGCTTGCGTAACAAATGCCAAAATATTTTTATCGGATTTGATATTTTCAGATTTGATAAAATTAGCACGAGCAGTTTTAACAGCTTCTACAACTTTTGCAATATCTTCTTTAGTTGCCTCCTTTTTGGTTAAAACATTTTCAAGCTTTTGTAAAGATGAGGCGAATGAAAGTAATGGCGAACCAAAAATCCCTTCTGTCATATAAACACGTTGTTTAGAATATGGACGCCAAGCATCATAAATTTTTTGATAATCTGTAAATACATTTTCAAATTCAGTTTTGCCTTTAGCCCATGCTAAAAATGCTGCTTCGTTAGTTTGTTTTTCTTCGTAAGTTTTAAATTTTAAAAGTTGTTTTGATTCTCCATCAAAAAACTTCCAATAATTTGCAATGCCAGCATACGAGCCCGCTAATTGAATTTTAACTGCTGGATCTTTTTTCATTTCTTCCAACATAAATTTTAAACGTACATCACGTAAACTAACTAAAGATGGATTTTCAATATCTGTTTTTAGTTTTACACCAAATGATGTTTCGTAACGATTTGTTCCACCAGGATAACCGTAAATCATTGTATAATCTCCATCTTTTACACCCTTAATTGAAACCGGCAAAGAGTATTTCGATTTTAATGGAACGTTGTCTGCTGCATATTCTGCTGCTTTTCCATCTTTGTTTGTATAAACTCTAAAAATTGAAAAATCTCCTGTATGACGAGGCCATTCCCAGTTGTCAGTGTCTCCACCAAACTTACCAATACTTTCTGGAGGTGTGCCAACTAAACGAACGTCTTTATAACGCTCATAAACAAATAGTAAAAATTGGTTGGCTTTAAACATGGATGAAACACGACCTTCATAACTAGTACCTTCTGTTTCTTTATTTCCCATTTCAGTTAAAATGGCAGGTAGTTTTTGTGTTAACTCGTTAGCTGGAATGTTTTTAATTTTTTCGTTTACTTTTTCTGTTACATCTAAAATTTTAATTAAAAACTGCGCGTGTACGCCTGGCGCGTATATTTCTTCAGCTTTTGATTTAGACCAAAATCCATCTCTTAAATAATTATGTTCTACAGAACTAGCTGCCGCTATAGCGTTATAACCGCAGTGATGGTTTGTAAATATTAATCCTTCTTTACTTACAATTTCACCAGTACAACCTCCGCCAAAAATAATGATAGCATCTTTAATACATGCTTGGTTCATGCTGTATAATTGTTCTTTCGAAACTTTTAAACCTTTTTTTACCATGTCAGCATATACTTGTTCTCCAAGCAGCATAGGTAACCACATGCCTTCATCGGCTTTAACAATATTATTCGTTAAAAACGTAATAATAAAAATGGATGCGAAAATTTTTTTCATGTTTTGTTTTTTAGTTAGTTTAGGTACAGTTTAGTTTATGGGTAATAATTTAAGTGTTCAAAAATAGCAGAAATTCCCAATATATTTCTGTTTTTTATAATTTGAATGTTGAATTTTAAACATCAATTTTAGCAGGTCTTTGAAGGAAGTATGATACTATCTTGCGATTTATTTAACCCATTTATTTTTGGGAATAATGGTGCAGGTAAATCTTGAGATACAAGTTAATTCTTGTTCATCATTATATATTTTTATTTCCCAAACGTGATTTTTACCTTCTATGTGTAATGGCTTGCAAATACCAGTAACTTTTCCCATAAACACTGCCTTTAGGTGATTTGCATTTATTTCAACACCAACGCCAATAAAAAGTTCTTGATTTACAACGAGTAATGAGGCAACACTTCCAAGTGTTTCAGCTAAGGCAACATTTGCGCCGCCATGTAATAATCCGAAAGGTTGTTTCGTTTTCTCATCAACAGGCATTGTTGCTGTTAAAAAATTATCTCCAAAACCTGTAAATTCTATACCAAGCGTTGCGCCTAATGTGTTTTTGTTTAGTTCGTTTATCGCCTGTAAATTGGGAGTGTTTTTCCAAATAGATAAATCCATGAGTAGTTATAAGTAAATTTTAAAAGTGTGAATATTGTTTTTATGTGAATAAGTAATTTGCCAATTGAAAGCTTCAATGATTTTTTTAATAAGCGAAAGACCAACACCAAGCGATGAAGAGGTTGATGATTTAGTAAAGCGTTCGAATAAAAATTCCTTTTCTATTTTTCCGATATCACTTGTGTTTTCTATAGTTAGAGTGTGTTCGTCTAAGCGAATAATAATTACGCCATCTAGTTCTAAATTATATTTAATGGCATTTATCATTAAGTTGTTTAGTAGGATGTCGAATAAGATTGGGTTTATATTTTTTATGTTTTGCGTTTTAAATTCGGTTGAAACAATAATTCGTTTTGCGTTAATAAAATCTTCTAATTCGTCTATTTTTTGTTGGATAGTATGTTGTAAATGAATAGGCTCAGTATCTAAAAACTGTTTATTTTCGATGCGCGACATTAAAATTAGAACTTGGTTTAATCTATAAATACGCTGCGTTGACTGAAATATTTGCTGTAAATATTCTTGTTGTTTTGCATTGTAATTAGTGCCTTGCATTAATAGTTCTAATTTCGAACTGATAATTGATAAGGGTGTTTGTGATTCGTG
>JBIISW010000060.1:0-14204 GCA_044340865.1 Bacteroidia bacterium
ACCGTGTCATTGCATGTGTTAGCAGTACCAAATCTTATTGCTGTTGCAAGCCCTTCAACAGTATGTGCGGGTAACTCAATAAATCTGACCGCATCAGGTGCTTTAAATTATACGTGGACGCCTGGTAACGTATTTACTAATTCATTAACGATAACACCAGCAAGTTCTTCAGTGTATTCTGTAATAGGCGAAAATGTATCAGGTGGTTTATCATGTACTTCTACTCAAACTGTTTTGGTTACAGTTCTTTCACCAGGTGTTGTCACAACATCAAATACAGATAGTATTTGTTTAGGAGGATCTAAATTTATTTTTGCAGCAGGAGGTACCACGTATAGTTGGTTGCCAACAGTAGGCGTAACAAATCCAAATGCAGCAAGCACACTAGTAAAGCCAACAGTAACAACCGAATACACGGTAACCGTTTCAACGAATGGATTATGCCCAGGAACAGGAACTGTAAAAATAATTGTGAATCCTTTACCGATTGTATATGCTGGAAACGACACAACCATTAACATAGATGAAGCTTATGTTTTAAATGGTACATCTAATGTTACCAATTTTGGTTTTTTAAATCCAGCAGGAACTGTATTGAGTTGCAATTTTTGTTCGGTAGTAGAGGTTACCCCAAAAGTTAACACATGTTATCTACTGAAAGCCGAAAGCAGTCAACAATGTGTGGCTTACGATGAAGTATGTATAAAAGTAACAAAAGAATACGGATTGTTTATTCCGAATGCATTTTCACCCAATGGAGATATAGATAATGAACTATTTATTCCAGTTGGTTATGGATTAACATCCATAAAGTTAACAGTGTTTGACAGATGGGGCACTCAAGTTTTTAAAAGCCATGATGATGTTTTAGGATGGGATGGAAAATGTAAAGGAAAAATATGTGAACAAGGGGTTTATGTATTTAGCGTGATAGCTCAAACCATAGGAGGAAAGGTAATTACAAAAACGGGGCATTTGACTTTATTGTCTCGTGTTAAGTAATTTAATATATGTGATTAGTGATTAAATAGTATTGTAAAATTATTTTATATTTGAGTATGAAAACGAATACAATACATCATTTAAATACGATTCTCATAATTGTTTCTTGTTTAATTTCTTATGTTATTCCTTTCGAATTGTTTTTATTTTCTTATGGTATTTTAGGCCCACTGCATTACTTAACTGAAATTGGTTGGTTGCATAAAAAACAATACTTCACAAAAGGGAAATACGATTTTATTTTTTTAATAATAACCTGTTTGATTTTAGTGTATTGGAATTATAATCCACCTGAAATTAAACATCATGGATGGGTTGCAGACATTATATTATTTAGTTTGTTAGTGAGTATCGGTTTAGTTTTTATTAAAGATTGGCTCTATCGTTTTATTTTAATTTTTATTTCATTAATTTTTATTTCAGTAGCAAATAATAATAGTTCCTATTTTACTTGGATTGCTATTTTCTTGCCAACTATTATTCATGTTTTTATTTTCACGTGGTTGTTTATGATATATGGTGTTTTAAAGGAAAAATCATGGACTGGTTTAATTTCTATTTTAACTCTTATTGGTTGTGGTGTTTTAATATTTACTTTCCAACCAGCAGGTTTGGAATATACGGTCAGTAGCTATGTTCAAAATAGTTATGCTATGTTTAGTGAATTAAATTTCAGATTGATCAATACCTTTCATTTAGGAGATTTAACCAATGTAAGTCAAGTTTTTACTACCAATATTGGATTTGTGATGATGCGTTTTATTGCTTTTGCTTATACGTATCACTATCTGAACTGGTTTTCAAAAACATCGGTTATTAAATGGCATTTAGTTCCCAAGAAAACATTAATCGGTACCCTTTTGATTTGGTTAATTTCTATTTCGTTGTATATCTATGATTATAATCTTGGATTGAAAGTATTGTTTTTATTGAGTTTTTTGCATGTTTTTTTAGAGTTCCCGTTAAATATTTTATCGATAACTGGAATAGGAAAGGAATTTTTATCATTAAGTAAACGCACTAAAACTTAAATTTTGAATGCTCTGAATTCGCCAGGCTGTAATTCGTTTAAACAGATCGAATCAATCCTTACACGAATTAATCTTGCCACCAAATAACCTAAGGCTTTGCACATTCTCCTTATTTGTCTGTTTTTACCTTCTTTTAAAATAATTTTGAATTCAAATTCAGAAAGTTGTTCAATAAAGCAAGGTTGAGTTTTGCAAATAACAATATCTACGCCAGCTCCCATTAATGTTATAAATCCTTCAGAAATGGGTTTATTTACAGTTACAATATATTCTTTTTCTTTTTCTTTAAACGGACTAGATAAACTCTGAATGTATTTCCCGTCGTTTGAAAGGATGAGTAACCCTTCCGACTCTTTGTCTAACCTGCCTGCAAATCCTAAGTGTGTATCAAATGTAAATACTGTTGTTAAGTTATTCGAAATAGTTTGATTGTGAGTTGTTTCGATGCCTCTGGGTTTATAAAAAGCAATGTAAGTAAAAGGTGTGTTCGCTTTCAACAACTTACCGTCATAATAAATTTCAGATGTTGCATTAAACTCACTATTTTCAGTAATAAGCGCACCGTTTACGACTAATTTTCTTTGTTCAATTGCTCTGATAGCTTCTTTATTAGTGAAGCCTAAACTATGAACCAAATAGTATTTTATATTTAATCGAAAACTCATGCACTACAATAATAAGTTTTTTATTTTTATGATGTAAAAATTATCTAAAATTAGGTAGATTTTGTTAAGTTTGTGGTTCTAAACTAATTATGGAAAAACAATATTTCGCGCATAGTTCTGCTTTTATAGATGAAGGATGTGATATTGGAAAAGGTACAAAAATATGGCACTTTAGCCATATAATGAATAATTGTACCTTAGGTGAAAACTGTAATATTGGACAGAATGTTGTTGTGTCGCCTGAGGTTGTGTTAGGTAAGAATGTGAAAGTCCAAAATAATGTATCTATTTATACAGGTGTAATATGTGCTGATGATGTTTTTTTAGGACCTTCGATGGTTTTCACAAATGTTATTAATCCTAGAAGTGCAGTAAACAGAAAGTCAGAATACGCTAAAACATTTGTTGGGAAAGGCGCGAGTATCGGGGCCAATGCAACGATTGTTTGTGGTCATGATATTGGTGAATATGCGTTCATTGGTGCTGGTGCCGTTGTTACAAAAACTGTTCCTGCATTTGCATTGGTTGTTGGAAATCCATCTAAGCAAATAGGTTGGATGAGTGAATTTGGTCACCGTTTAGAATTTGATAAAGACGGAAAAGCAACCTGTCAAGAAAGTGGGCAGGTATATCAATTA
The DNA here is from genome assembly GCA_044340865.1 of Bacteroidia bacterium. Lineage (GTDB taxonomy): Bacteria > Bacteroidota > Bacteroidia > B-17B0 > Aurantibacillaceae > UBA4416. The sequence continues at coordinate 3,337 of JBIISW010000060.1, forward strand.
GAAAATAATTTAGTAAAAAGAATTTCATAATATCAATCATGAAAATAAAATTTGGTGTAGTTGGTCAAGGGCATATTGGTAAAAGACATGCTGAAATGATTAGACGCAATTCTAATTGCGAACTAGTGGCTGTGTGCGATGTCATGCCTAAAGAAAAACTAGGACTAGAAACATTAACCGAAAAATTTTATAATTCGATTGATGATTTATTATCTAATCACCCTGATATAGAGGTATTAAATGTGTGTACTCCAAATGGAACGCATGCCGAACATGCCTTAAAAGCCCTTGAATTAAATAAGCATGTGGTTGTTGAAAAACCGATGGCTCTCAGTAAAGCTGATTGTGAAAAAGTTATTTATACCGCTTTATCGCATAGTAAAACGGTTTTTTGCGTTATGCAAAATAGATATTCGCCCCCAAGTGTTTGGTTAAAAGAAATTATTACCAATAATACACTCGGTGAAATTTATATGGTACAATTAAATTGTTATTGGAATAGAGATGAACGCTATTACAAAACAGGTAATTGGAAAGGCACTCAGAATTTAGATGGCGGAACTTTATTTACACAGTTTAGTCATTGGATTGATATCATGTATTGGCTATTTGGTGATATTAAAAACATACAAGCAAAATTTGCAGATTTCAATCATCAAACACTTACAGATTTTGAAGACAGTGGTTTTGTTAGTTTCGATTTCATCAATGGCGGAATGGGAAGTATTAATTATTCAACGGCTGTTTGGGATAAAAATTTAGAATCTTCGTTAACAATAATTGGAAGTAAAGGAAGTATTAAAGTTGGCGGACAATATATGGACCAAGTTGATGTATGTAACATAAAAGATTATACAATGCCTATTTTAGAGGCAACTAATCCTGCAAATGATTATGGTGCTTATAAAGGCTCAGCCAACAATCATCATAATGTTATCGAAAATGTTGTAGATACAATTAAAGGAACAAATAAAATTACGACTAATGCCTTAGAAGGTCTAAAAGTTGTTGATATTATAGAACGTATTTATGCATTAAGACCTAATCAATTAATTAATAAGAAAAAATAAAGAACACGATTTGCTAGAAAAGAATATTGAGTTTCTAGCTTTAACCTAATTTAATTTTTAAAGATACGATAGACAAAAAATAATATTCAGATGGGAATTTATAAAGATATTATAGAGAAAAAAGCAACGATTGCAGTAATTGGATTAGGCTATGTTGGTTTACCAATTGCATTAGCATTTGCTAAAAAAGTAAAAGTTATTGGGTTTGATATCAATGCAGAGCGTGTTGATTTGATGAAGAAAGGCATTGATCCAAGTAATGAGCTTACAAAAGCAGATTTTGAAAAATCAGATATTGTATTTACTCACAAATTAGAAGATTTAAAAAAAGCACGTTTTTTTATTGTGGCTGTTCCAACTCCTATTGATGAGCACAATTTGCCAAACTTAAAACCATTAGTTGGTGCCTCTGCAATGGTTGGGAAAATATTGAAAAAAGGAGATTACGTGGTTTATGAATCAACGGTTTATCCTGGTTGTACTGAGGAAGATTGCATCCCCGTTTTAGAAAAAGAATCTAAATTGAAATTTGTAAAAGATTTTAAAATTGGATATTCGCCAGAGCGCATTAATCCAGGTGATAAGGAGCATACCATTACTAAGATTTTGAAAATTGTTTCTGGATGCGATGCAGAGAGTTTAGATAACATCGCAAAGGTTTATGAAATTATTGTAGAGCCAGGAACACATCGTGCACCAAGTATTAAAGTAGCAGAGGCTGCTAAAATAATTGAAAACACGCAACGTGATGTAAATATTTCGTTGATGAATGAGTTGTCAATCATTTTTAATAAAATGAATATCAATACCTATGACGTGTTAGAAGCAGCAGGAACAAAATGGAATTTCTTAAAATTCTTTCCTGGGTTAGTTGGTGGACATTGTATTGGCGTTGATCCTTACTATTTAACGCATAAGGCTGAATCTTTAGGATACCATGCTAGAGTCATTAACAGTGGTCGTTACGTTAATGATAGCATGGGCTTTTATGTAGCAAAAACGTGTGTCAAAAAAATCATTGCCGCTGGTAAAAATAGTTCAAAATCTAAAGTGTTAATTATGGGTGCCACATTTAAAGAAGATGTGAGTGATATTCGTAATAGTAAAGTGGCTGATATTGTAAAAGAATTAAAATCATTTGGTGTAAAGGTTGAAATTGTTGATCCGCATGCTAACAGTGCAGAATTGAAACATGAATATGGTTTCGGATTAAATAAATTAGCAAAAGGCTATGACGGTGTGATTGTAGCGGTAAACCATACTGAATACAAACGTTTAGACGAAAAGTTTTTTAAATCTATTTTAGCTCCAAAGGGTATTTTGGTTGATATTAAAGGAATGTATCGTAATAAGATAAAAGGCATAACCTACTGGAGTTTGTAAATAACTAAATTGAAAAACATTGAATTATAAATTAAGTGGGTTATCTCCAGACAAAAAAACACTTTTAGATGATGGTAAATTACTTCCATTGATGGAAGAATTTTATACCATACAAGGGGAAGGATTTAATACAGGGAAAGCGTCTTATTTTATTAGAATTGGAGGTTGTGATGTTGGTTGCCATTGGTGCGATGTGAAAGAAAGTTGGGATGCTAGCATACATCCATTAACGCCAACCGAACTCATTGTTGAACATGTTATAGATAGTAAAACGCCCGCAGTTGTTGTTACTGGAGGAGAACCGTTGATTTATAACTTAACGTATTTAACAGCTCTCTTAAAAAAACAATACATTAAAACTTACATCGAAACTTCAGGAGCTTATCCTTTAAGTGGCGATTGGGATTGGATTTGTTTATCTCCAAAAAAAACAATGCTTCCTCAGCAAGAAAATTATTTGGCTGCTCATGAATTGAAAATAATCGTTTTTAATAAACACGATTTTATTTGGGCTGAAGAGCAAGCAAATCAAGTGAGTGAAAATTGTTATTTGTATTTACAACCCGAGTGGAGTAAACGTCATGAGATTACACCGCTCATTGTCGAATACGTTAAACAACATCCTCGTTGGATGATTTCATTACAAACACACAAATACATTGATATTCCTTAATCTGATTAATTAAAATCCTTATTTAATCTCAGAGGTTGGATTCGCTAAATTCTTCGCAGCAACGATATCTAATTTAATGGATCCAACCATTAATTTCGCTTCGGCGCGCAATGGAACATGGTTTTTGTCGTCAGTTAGCCAAACATTTAAATCATCTTCACGTTTAAAAATTCTGCCTTTTTGAACAATTGGTCTGAACTTCACACATCTAAATGTTCCTATATCACAGGTAATAGTTTCTTTACCAATGTATCTAATTTTTAGTGGCCAAATTTCTTTATCTACAATGCTATTGATAGTAAACACTTCGCCTTCTTTTGCGTTTGATAAATTTAAGTTTCGCGCCGAATAAAAAGCAGAAATCATATCTTGTGTTCCTTCAGGTATGTCAATTTTTTCACCATTTCCAACATCCACTTTATGTGTATAATGATTGAAACTGTAATCTTGATTTGTTATATAACCACCTTCATTTACTCTTCTCACAAACATCCATGGCAATAATGCATCTTTATCTATAAATGTTTCATAACGATCACGCACTTTAAAAAACCAATCAAACGTACCTTTTGTATATCCGTTCCCTACAATGTGGTATACTTGTCTGCCAGACACATTGATAAGTTTTGGTTTTACTTCCATGACAATAGCACCTGCATCAAGTAAACCGTAATGTAAACGAAAAGAAAGTATTTCGCCTTCTTTAAATGCTTCATTGACTTTAGAAACTAAATCTTTTTTTAATAAAGGATCTTGGCTTATTGTTGTGTTGTCTGTACTGATGTTATTTTTTGCTGAACAAAAAATGACCCCAATGATACAAATAATCGCTAATTTGAAACTATGCTTTAAAGCTGACATGGCGAGTTTTATAAGTTGACTATTCAATTGATGTGCCAAATTTTCATTTAATTTTTTTACACTGTTAATTTTTGTGAATTTTATAATTGTAGTTCATGTTTAAAACTCAGGATATATTAAATATTTTTTTCTGATATTTAAAAATTCTTCTTTTTCTTTACTCCACGAGCTTCTAATTTCTTTAGGAAAGATACTTAAAATAATTTGTTGTTTGAGTTCTTCGTTTCCTGCATGGTAATTAAAATTTGTGTCAAAAAACACATCTTGTTTATTTACACTATGGTGATAAAACATATTTAATAACGTTAAATCAATTTGTTTATTTTGTAATATATTTTTAAAAAGTGTACCCGCATTTAATCCGTAACAAACAGTGTCTTGGTATTTAGGATGAGCTGAAATAGCATTAGATTTTGGTATAAATGAAAAGGGGTACAACATTTTATCGATGAAAGGATTGCCAATGTATTGAAAAGGAAACGACGTTCCTCTACCTAAACTCATGATACTGCCTTCAAACAAACCTAAGGTTGGATACAATAAAATGGAGGTATCATTTGCCAAGTTTGGTGATGGTTTCACTGGCAATCCTGTAACGAATTTTTTTCTATCGTAATTTTTTAAGGGAATAATTTCAAGATTACATTTTTGATTATTTTTTAACCAACCTTCGCCATTTACCATTTTAGCGTATTCTCCACATGTCATACCATATACAATTGGTACTTTATGCAAACCTAAAAATGATTTGTATGTATCCGTCATCACTGGTCCATCTATGTAAAATCCATTCGGATTTGGTCTGTCAAAAATAAGTAAAGGCTTATTGTTTTCTGCACAGGCTTCCATGACGTAAGTCATAGTTGATATATAGGTATAAAACCTAACACCAACATCTTGTATGTCGTAAATAACAATGTCAATCCCTTTTAAGTCTTCAGCCGTTGGTTTTTTGTGAGAGCCATAAAGTGAAATAACAGTAATGTGTGTTTTTGCATCTTTACCACTTTTTACTTTTTCACCAGCATCAGCCGTTCCTCTAAAACCATGCTCAGGACCAAATATTTTTACAATTTTTATTTTACGCTTTAGTAACGTATCTACTAAGTGTCTATTTTTAATAATACCAGAGGCATTTGTAACAATGGCTACTTTTTTGTTTTTTAATTTAGAAAGGTATAATTCTGTTTGTTCTGCACCAGTTGTTATTGAGCTATATTGTTGGCTGTTAACTTGTGATAAAAAACAAGACGAGGTTAAAAAAAACACAGTGAAAAATAAATAAAATCGCATAGAATAGTTTAGCTTTACGTTGTAAATATACTACAATTTGAATTTTTCTAATTACATAGCAAAACGAATTTTACACAGTGAAAAAGAAACTGGTAATATGTCGAGACCAATTATAAAAATTGGAATTGCGGGTATTGCGCTTGGAGTGGCCGTTATGATTATTACATTAGCCATTGTAACTGGCTTTCAACAGCAAATCACAAAAAAAATTACGACCTTTACCTCACACCTTCAAATCAATGATTACGATCAAAATCAATCATTAGAACCAAATCCAATTACTGTTTCCGATTCAATTTTACAACAATTGATGCAGATTTCTAATGTGAAATTAATTCAACCTTTTGCAACAAAAAATGGCATCCTAAAAACAAAAACAGATAATGAAGGGATTGTTTTAAAAGGAGTAGATCATACCTATGATTGGAGTAATTTGAAACCGTACATTAATGAAGGAACTGTTTTGTCTTTGCATAAAGATACCGTTTCGAAACAGATTTTTATTTCAACAACGCTAGCTAAAAAATTGAACATAAAACTGAATCAAAAAATGTTGGTTTATTTTATGAGTAAGAAAAAAATAAATGATTCAATCTTGGGTTCAACTACTTATATTGATTATGAACCCCGCGTCAAAGATTTTTATGTGAGAGGCATTTTTAATACAGGGTTTTCTGATATTGATAAAAATTTAGTGTTCGTGGATTTAAAACAAATTCAAAACTTAAATTATTGGAAGCGTCATGAAGTGGCTGGTTACGAAGTGTTTTTAAAGAATTTTGATTTGCTTGAACAATCTCTTGAAGAGGTGAACGACAAGGTTGGATATAATTATACAGTTAGTTCAGCCAAACAATTACAAAGTTCTATATTTAGTTGGCTAGAAATGATTGATGTAAATGCCGTTGTCATCATTACATTGATGGTTTTAGTGGCGGCTATCAATATGATTTCGGCCTTACTTATTTTAATATTAGAACGAACGAATATGATTGGATTATTAAAAGCGTTTGGTTCTTCAAAAAAAGCAATCAGAACCATCTTTTTTCATGTATCTCTTCAATTATTATTGAAAGGGTTAATCATTGGAAATATAATTGGCATTGGTTTTTGCTTCATTCAATATTTTTTTAATATTATTCCTTTAAATCCCGCAACGTATTATTTGGATTCAGTACCGATTAATTTATCACTATGGCATGTGTTGTACGTTAATATGGGAACGATTGTAACCTGTATGATCATGTTGTTTTTACCAACACTTATTTTAAATAAAATTTCGCCTATCAAAGCAATACAGTTTAGCTAACTAATTTTACTTAAGGCGTTTTTTGAGGCAATCCAAGCTGTGCTCCACGCATTTTGAAAATTGAAACCACCAGTAATACCATCAATGTTGAGTACTTCACCACAGATAAATACATGAGGGATTATTTTACTTTCCATGGTTTTAAAATTAATTTCTCTTAAGTTGATTCCTCCAGCAGTTACGAATTCTTCCTTAAATGTTGTTTTTCCTTGCATGTTATACACATCATGAGAGAGCGTTTGTGCTAATTTATTAAGTTGTTTTTTACTTAATTCAATCCAAGGTTTACTAATTGGTATGTCTGATTTTAACACTAAAAATTCCCATAAGCGTTTTGGAATGTCAAACATGGCTGTGTTTACAACCATTGCTTTTGAATGCATTTCTAGCGAAAGTTGTTCTTTGATATCTTCTTCATGGGTATTTGAAACCCAATTAATTGAAATGCCAGCATGGTAATTTAATTTAAAAAAATCCTCAGCTGCAAAGGCAGATAATTTTAAAACAGCAGGACCACTTAAACCCCAATGTGTAATTAAAATAGGACCACTGTATTGATGTTTTGTTCCATTCACTTTTACAGTTCCATTTTTCACACTCAATCCCATTAATTCTTTGATGTTACTTTGCGGAAAGTTAAGTGTAAATAAGCTCGGAATTAATTCGTCAATAGTATGTCCCATTTTTTTTAGGAAAGCATAATTGTTTTGTTGATGGTGCCCTCCAATACAGCAAATAACAGCATCTGCCACATAGTTGTCTTTATTGGTTGTAATGGCAATGTTTGATTCATTGGATTGTAATTCTACTACTTCTTCGCTTACATGAATATTAATGTTGTATTTTTTAGCTTCTTCTAAAAAGCAATGGATAATACTTTCGCTACTATTGCTTTCTGGAAACATTCTGCCATCTTGCTCCGCTTTTAGTTTTATACCACGTTGCGCAAACCAGTTTACTGTATCACTTGTATTGAATTGAGAAAACACTTGTTGTAATTCTTTTTTTCCACGAGGATAATTTTTAATCAGTTCTTGATTTTCGAAACAAGCGTGCGTGACATTGCACCGACCACCACCCGAAACTTTCACTTTAGATAAGAGTTTGTTTGATTTTTCAAGAATAGTGATATTGGCTTCTGGAAAATGAATTGCTGAATTAATGGCAGCAAAAAAACCAGAAGCTCCGCCTCCAATGATAAGTATATGTTTTGTTTTTTTCAATACGACTGTAAATTTAATAATTTTTGGCAGTAGTCATTTTGTTTGTTTGCGTTAAGGATTGTAACGAAAATCCTTTTATGGCGATTTTTTTCGCTATAAAAGATTGAAGTGGAAAGCCTGACCCGACGATAGGAGGGAAACGCCCATATTTGTGTTATTTTAACAAGTCTAAATTCAATTTTAATTGAATATTATTTTATACATTTACTTGAACAATTTTAAACAACATTACAATGGGATTATTTGATAAACTTAGGAATGAATTTATTGATATTATTGATTGGACAGATAATACAAATGATACAATTATTTATAAATTTCCAAGATACCAAAATGAAATAAAGATGAATGCAAAGCTCACCGTGCGTGAGAGTCAGGTTGCTGTTTTTATGAATGAAGGTGTTATTGCCGATGTATTTTTACCAGGAATGTACACCTTAGCTACTCAAAACATGCCTATCCTTGCTACATTAAAAGGTTGGAAATATGGATTTGATAGTCCTTTTAAAGCCGATGTTTTTTTCGTTAGTACTAAATTATTCAGAGATCAAAAATGGGGAAGTAAAAATCCTATTATGTTGCGCGATGCCGAATTTGGTCCTGTTAGATTACGTGCATTTGGAACGTATGCGTTTAAAGTAACTGACGCTGGTAAATTTTTGAAAGAAGTGGCTGGTACAGCTTCTGAATTTACAACGGATGAAGTGAATGAATATTTAAGAAGTATTGCTGTTTCAAGAGGCATGGAATCATTAGCAGAAAGTAAAGTGCCTGTGTTAGATTTAGCATCCCATACAGCTGAAGTGTCTGCAGCCATTACCGAAAAAATTAAACCAGAGTTTCATGAAATCGGTTTAGACTTAACGAAATTTTTAATTGAAAATGTGTCTTTACCACCAGAAGTGGAAGAGATGTTAGATAAAAGAAGTAGCATGGGCATTGTTGGTAATTTGGGTGCGTTTACACAATTTCAATCAGCCAATGCCATACAAGATGCTGCTAATAATCAAGCGGGTGGGGGAATTATGGGTGCTGCATTAGGTGCTGGTGTTGGGTTTGGAATTGCTGGACAAATGGGAAATGCGTTTCAAAATACTCAGTTTAATGGCGCTACAGGACAAAACACGCCACCACCGCCGCCGATTTCAACTTATTTTGTAGCTGTCAATGGTACTCAAACAGGTCCATTTACATTAGCACAATTACAAGCGATGGCGTTAGCGGGTGAGTTTACCAAACAAAGTCAAGTATGGAAACAAGGTATGGCAGGTTGGTTAGCTGCAGATACTCAAGCTGAATTAAGTGCGATGTTTCAAGCGGTTCCTCCTCCGATTGTATAAATTCAATTCATGATATTTAAAAAAAGCTACAATGTCATTGTAGCTTTTTTTATGTGTATTTCACATTTTTATTTATCTTTAAAAATGCTTTGGCACATCGTAAAATATTACTTAACCTTTGTTATTACTGTCTTTTTCAAAAGACATAAAATTTCAAATATAAAAAACATACAAGTTAAAGGGCCTGTTATTTTGGCCATGAATCATCCCAATGCATTTATGGATCCTGTGGCATTTTCTTCGATGACGTATCCTCCAAGAGTCAGGTATTTAGCTCGTGGCGATGCATTTAAGAAAGGGATTGTGACTTGGATTTTAGAAAGCTTAGGCATCATTCCTATTTTTAGAATGCAAGATGCCGGAAAAGATGGCTTAATGAAAAATAACGAAACCTATCAATCCGTTAATAAACTGTTATCACGAAATAAAAAAATAATCATTTTTGCTGAAGGTATTTGTATTCAAGAAAGACGCTTGAGACCTTTGAAAAAAGGGGTTCCAAGGATGGTTTTTGGTGCGATGAATGAATTTGACTTAAATGATTTGACTGTTGTTCCTATCGGTATTAATTATTCAAATCCTTCACAATTTAGAAGTAAGGTGTTTTTTAATATAGGAGAACCAATTCATATTAATGATTATATGTCATCATATCAGCAAGCGCCTGCAAAAACGATGAATACATTTCTAGTTGATTTAGCCGCTAAAATGAAATCATTAATCATTCACATTAATCACATTAGAAGTGAAACGGTTATCGGTCATTTAGAAATTATTTTGAAATCAGATTATTTCAAAAAAAATAAATGGAATGTTGATGATGTTGAACATGATTTTTTATTTTCGACGCAACTAGTTGATGTGATTAATAAAGCGGAAGACCAATGCCCTGATGCTGTGGCGACACTTACTAAAAAAACAACGGCTTATTTTGAGCAATTAGAAACATATAAACTACGTGATTGGTTAATTGATCCTCTTTTTCAGCAAAGAAGAATATCATACTTCCTAATTATATGGAATTGCTTTTTAATTATTACCACGCTGCCTATTTACATTGTTGGATTACTAACCAATTTTGTTCCATATAAATTATCGTATGTTATCACAACTAAAAAAGTAAAGTTAAAAGAGTTTAAAGCTTCGTTTTATATGGGTATTGGAGCCGTTTTGTTTTTATTAAATTATACTATGTTATATACCATTCCAAGTGTATTGTATTCAGCTTGGTTGGGTGTATTAGTGGTGATTATTTCTTTTTTATGTGGTTATGCCTGTTTGTATCTATCTCCATTGCGTAAAAAAACAAAAGGTATGTGGCGTGTATTAAATTTGCAATCAAAACAAAAAACAATTTTTGATGCCTTGAAATTGCAACGTCAAACAATTATAAAAGAATACGAAACATTGCTTTAAATGTTATACCTTGGTTTAGGTGTTACATCTAAGTCACAAAATTGATTTTCTAAAAATTTGTAATAGCCTGTTATGGCAATCATAGCAGCATTGTCAGTGCAATACTCAAATTTAGGAATGTAAGTGTTCCATTTATAATTTTTCCCCATTACATCTAATTGTTTTCGAAGTTCAGAATTTGCTGAAACACCCCCAGCAATAGCAATGTGTTTGATAGATGTTTCGTTGCTCACCTGAATTAAATTTTTGAGCAAGTACTTAATTAAATGGGCTTGGTATGATGCACAAATATCATGCATG
>JBIISW010000194.1:0-4063 GCA_044340865.1 Bacteroidia bacterium
GTATTAAAACAAAACCTGGATCTTCAGAACGTTTGCAAAAAGTAAAAAAACACTTTAAAAAATTTGTAAGAGAAAATATTCTTTTAAAAGATGAAAATCCATGTTATTATTTATACCGACAAATAAAAGAAGGAAATGAATATTTGGGAATTATCGCTTGTACGAGCATCGACGATTATATTTCAGGAATTATAAAAATCCATGAGCAAACTATTACTCAGCGCGAAGAAAAATTAAAAGATTATTTAGAAGTTTGTGAATTTAACGCAGAACCTGTTTTATTTTCTTATCCAAATGATGCTGAAATTGATAGTATTTCAGATGAGATCTCAAAATCGCGCTCTGATTATGATTTCACCACAACTGATAAAGTTCGACATACGGTTTGGGTGATTGATCATAAAAAAACTGTGAAAAAAATTGCAGAACGTTTTAGTGCCATCCCAAGTATTTATATAGCCGATGGGCATCATCGCTCCGCATCATCAACGTTACTTGGTAAATTAAGAAGATCAACAAAAAAATCTTATACAGGTGATGAAGCGTTTAATTATTATTTAGGTGTTTTTTTTCCTGAAAATCATTTAAAAATATATGAATACAATCGCGTAGTTAAAGATTTAAATGGATTGTCTTTAAACGAATTACTCTATAATCTTAAAACTAATTTTACTGTTACTGAAATACATGATTCACAATTTAAACCTACTCAAGCACAAGAGTTCTCGATGTATGTTGAAAATAAATGGTATTCTATTAAAGTAAAAGATAAAATTTTTGATGCTAATGATCCAATAGATAGTTTGGACGCTGCCATTTTAACCAAGTATATATTATCACCTTTATTTGATATTCATGATTTGAAAACGGATAAGCGAATTGGATTTGTTCCCGGTGTGAGAGGCAGCGAAGCACTAAAGAAACAAGTTAATGAAGGTAAAGCCGCTGTGGCATTTGGTTTATATCCTATTACAATGAAACATTTGAAATGGATTGCAGATACCAATCATATTATGCCGCCTAAATCTACTTGGGTTGAACCTAAAATGAGAAGTGGTTTAGTTATTTATAGTTTAGAAGAATAGTTTTACAAATCATGTCTATTATTGAAAATATTTTTCGTCTTAAATCGCACATACCTCAGCAGGTTACGCTCATTGCTGTTTCAAAAACTAAACCTATTACATCTGTATTAGAAGCATACGAAGCTGGTCAAAAAGATTTTGGTGAAAACTATGTTCAGGAGTTGGTTGATAAAGAGGCAGAACTCCCCAAAGATATTAATTGGCATTTTATTGGTCATTTGCAAACAAACAAAGTGAAATACATTGCACCATTTGTGCACATGATTCATGGAGTAGATAGTATTAAATTATTAACTGAAATAAATAAAGAAGCAAAGAAAAATAATCGTGTGATTAATTGTTTACTTCAATTGTATATTGCTAAAGAAGAAACGAAATTTGGTTTAGATTTTGAAGATGCTTCTGCTTTGTTAACTTCAAACGCTTTTCTTGACTTAAAACATATTTCTATTCAAGGTTTCATGGCCATGGCGTCAAACACCGACGATGAAGTACAAATTGAAAACGAATTTAAAAGTGTAGTAGATTTCAAAAATAATTTTCCACAATTCCCTGTTCTTAGTATTGGTATGAGTTCTGATTATGAAATAGCGATACAACAAGGATCAACACATATCAGAGTTGGAAGTTTGATTTTTGGTGAAAGAAATTACAATTAAGAATTACTTTTAAATTAATAATAAAAAAAAGCAGCATCAATAAATCAATGCTGCTTTTTTAATTTATTTTTTTCTATTAGTTATTGATAATTACTTTAAATGATTTTTTAATACCATTGTCAATGATGGTTAAAAAGTAAGTGCCATTATATAGTCCTGTTGTTTCAAAGTAACAAATAGTACTGCCTTGGTAAAAATCTTTCTTTGCAATAACTTGCCCAGTTAGGTTACTTAACTCAACTTTTAAATCATGAGTTAATAATTCTTTGGATTGAATCATGATGATATCAGCACTTGGATTTGGATATATGTTAATAGCGGCATCTAAATTTATGGATTGTAAATTAGTGGTTGCACTGCCAGTATAGGTTGTTGTAGTTTCTGTAATCGAAGTTACTTTGCTTACATTTTTCACACCATAAAAAGTAGGCCCAACTACGTATGGATAGGCAGAATTATGATTAGCATCAACTGTTGCAAAATAACAATAAGTTCCTAACGGATATTCAGGTGTTACACAAAATCTTCCATTGTGTATATCCAAATAATCTGGCGTTAAGGTTGTTGTTGGAACGTATTGATAGTCTTCTTTAAAATAGCCTAAAGGATAAGTTGTACTTACTGCTGGGCCAGGAGTAACTGTTGCAGTGCTTGTATACAAAGTGTTTCTTGTTGTGATACTTCTTAAGTTAAAACTTGATTTCATGCGAACAATCCCTCCTGTGCCGTCTGCATTTTTATAACCATAAGCCCCATAAATAGGAAAACCATCAGCGGCATAGCCAATTAATGGCGAATGAACAGTTGAATTAATAACGTATAAAGCATCTGATGCATATAAATTACAAATAGTTGAAATAACAGTTAAGTCTAAATTAAAAGCACTTGGATTTTGATGATGGTGATAATTAGTCATAGCTGGATGTCCTTTTGCGCAATCAAATCCTAAGCGTTCACCTACCACAGCATCCCTATTCCAAACACCATCTCCGGTGCAAGGAGGCATAATAGGGCCACCACATAATGAATTGGTTGAACTTTTCCAAGATACACCATCTCTGTAATCAAATAATGAAACACCATTTATAAATACACCTATTGTTCCTCCTGTTGTTGGTGACAATGAACCAGTATTAGCAACCGGTACTAAAGGAATCTTATAAATGTTGGCATTATCTCCACCTTGATTTGGATTGCCATCTAAATAGGGCCCAATAACATAAGATGGAATGCCAGTACAACTAACATATACAAAGTTTGTTGAATATTTTACACTTTGGACGTTGGCTAAATAGCTATCATTAATAGGTGTTGAATTTCCGCTCACGTAATGACGACCAGTAATCCCTGTTGTATTTCTGAGCCACGACGAAATGAGTGGACTCACTTGAGCCAATGAAGTTGAAGCTATGATACTTGCTCCTAGTAGTGATGTGATTTTTGTTTTCATAGTGTTGATTTATTGTTTTTTATTATTTATTTTTTTGTGCTATTGGATACGTAAATCGTTTGTTAAATAAAAATTCAGTGTCTGTTAGTGTTAATAGAAAAACAACTACATCTATTTTTTCTTCATGCGATAATAAAATTGGTTTTCCTTTTAATTTTTCAGAGAGTGTTTTACTATTTTGAATACCGCCCACATAATGATTCACGACTTCTGATAATTTTTTAAATCGCCCATCGTGCATGTAGGGAAAAGTAAATTGAATATTTCGTAGCGTTGGTATTTTAAATTTTAATGAATCATTTGAGTTTTTAGTAAGAGCCATTCTTCCTAAATCAGTTAACGTGGTGTCAACTTTCAATCCTATGTTTTCAAATGTTTCGCTTGTAAATAATGGTTCTTTGTGACAATTAGCACAATTTTTTCTAAATAGAGCAAGCCCTCTTTTTTCTTGGTCTGTAAATTCAACGCCTTTTTCTTTACGAATCACTCGATCATATTTAGAATTAAATGAATTTAGTTGAACAAGAAATTGAGATAAGGCTAGTAACATTTTTTGCCCAGTGATTGTTGAATCTTGAAATGCGTTTTTAAATAATGTTTTATAATACACCGAAGCTCTTAATTTCTTGACAACATGTTCTAAATTTTCATCCATTTCCAAATGATTGGTAATAGGGGCAAGTGGTTGTACATCTAAATGATTGACTCCACCGTCCCACATAAAGTTTTTTTGCCAAGCTAAATTCATTAAGGCTAATGAGTTTCGTTGGCCTATTTTGCCATCTATACCATGACTCAAATCATGATCAGTATGAGTGAAACCAGTTGCTTGCAAATGACAACTAGCGCATGAAATGGTATTATCTCTC
>JBIISW010000244.1:0-2779 GCA_044340865.1 Bacteroidia bacterium
GTTTTCTCCAAATTGATTGCTATTCGCAAGAAAGCGCCAGCCCGCCAAAAAAAGAGCAGTCTTTGAAAAGTAAGCGAAAGCTTCGTAAAGCAGATAAAAAAAAGTGGAAGGAGGAACGTGCCAATCAACGTGCAGAAGAAAAAAATAGAGATGCGCATCACAAAAGGGTGCAAACTAAAGCAGTTTATAAACGGATGAAACAGAGTAGAGCAAAATCAAATTCCATTCGTGTAAATAAGCGCGATCCCTTTTATAAGAGGTGGTTTCAGAATCATCAAAAGCGAAAGCGCGTTCACATTACAAAAGAAAGAACGACATAAGTATTCTTTCGAATGTTAATTTAAAAACCACTTATCGTATTTTTGTAGCCACTTATTAAAAACAAACTTCCAATTGACGAACTTTGGATTCTAAAAACACCATTTTTTATAAATTTGTGTTAATTAGTGTTAACTTTAGCAGGCTTTAACACAAAAAAATTGGAAAATAAGACCCACAGTATCAAATTATTACAAAAAACACCCATAAAAACTTGCAATAATAAGCTTTGATTTATATATTTATCCGCTAAAATGCATTGAACTTTAATTTAAAATTATTTATATGTTAAGAAAAATTTACCTTTCAATCGTAATACTTTTTATTTCTGGCGCTGCTGCAGTGGCTCAAAACGCTGGCGCTATAAAGGTTTTACTAAAAGATAAAAGTAATGGAGAAGCAATTCCGTTTGCCAGTGTAGTAGCTTACATGGGTGGAGTGCAAATAGCTGTTGCAACCACAGATATGGATGGTTATGCCATGATAAAGCCATTAAATCCGGGTAAATACTCAGTTAAATCAGCTTATGTTGGTTATGCGCCTCAAGAAATGAAGGATATAAATGTTGGAGAATCGAAGACAACTTATATCACCATTGCATTATCTGGTGGTGTAGAAACGGATGTTGTAGAAATTGTTGGTTATACGGAACCTTTAATTGATCCAGATACAAAATCAGGAGGTACAGTTACGCGTGAAGAATATCAAAACATGGCAACAAAGAATATTAATTCAGTTGCTGCAACCACAGCTGGTGTTTACCAAGCTGATGAAGGTGGTGCGTTAAATGTAAGAGGTGGACGATCAAATAACACGACTTATTTTGTGGATGGTGTAAAAGTAATTGGAGGATTAGGAGTTCCCCAACAAGGTGTTGAACAAGTGAATGTTATTTTGGGAGGTTTGCCTGCTCAGTATGGAGATGCCACTTCTGGTGTTGTTTCTGTTACAACGCGTGGTCCTCAGAGTAAATTTTTTGGAGGTGTAGAATTAATCTCTTCGCAAATAACAGATAAATATGGCTATAACTCATTAGGTTTTTCAATAGGCGGACCAGTTTGGCAAAAGAAAGATTCTGCAGGCAATAAAACACCAATCATTGGATTTATTTTATCTGGTCAAGGTACTTATGAAAAAGACCCAAATCCTTCTTACAATAAAGTGTATAAATTAAAAGATGAAAAATTAAAAGAAATTGAAACAACACCTTTAGTTGTTGCGCCATCTGGTCAAGGATTTAATCCGGCACTATATTATGTAACAAATGGTGACTTTGATAGAGTGAGTGCTCGTCAAAATGTGGCTTCAAGAGGTATTCAATTAAATGGTAAATTGGATTTTAAAATTACACCAAACACTAACTTAACGTTGGGTGGTGCATTTGATTATGGAAATAGACATAGTTTTGAATATGGTTATTCTTTATACAATCCACAAAATAACCCACAAATAATTTCAACTACTTATCGTTTATATGGAAATGTTCGTCAGAAATTTGGAACAGCTCAAACAGGAGCGGATAAAGAGAAAACTCAATCAGTAATTTCAAATGCTTATTTTACTTTCTTAGCTTCTTACGAAAGATCTAAACAAAGAACCCAAGATGATTCTCATAGAGATAAAATTTTTAATTATGGATATATTGGTAAGTTTAATATGACTGTAGATACAGGCATTTCTAATTACACTAATATTTATGCTGGAACGGATAGTTCTTATTGGCAGTACCAAGGTCGCTCTTTTAGTCCAGTAACATTTGAAAGAAGTGAAGTAAATGCTACAGCTGCTAACTATACATCTCAAGTATTTGATTATTATGGAAGTTTACCAACTATCCAAAATGTTCAAAGTAATTATGGGTTTATTAATGGAGATAGACCGGCTGGAATTTATGGTTTATTTGCTGCTACAGGCCGTCAGTATAATAACTACGGAATGAGGGATAACACTCAGCTTCGTTTCGCTTCTAATTTCTCTGCAGACATTAAGAATCATGCCCTCATGGTTGGTGTTGAATATGACCAAAGAAATATGACGGGATATGATGTGTTTCCAATTGGATTGTGGGAAAGAATGCGACAAATCACAAATACACATTTAACGACGTTAGATACCAAAAACAGCATTTTAGTTCCTGAATTAAGCGGATCTGAAAATCACTACTATGCAAATTATGTTTATAATTCCGAATCTCAGAGCCAATTTGATAAATCAATCAGAGAGCAAATGGGCTTAGCGGCAAGCAATCAATCATTTATTAATACAGATGCCTTAAATCCTGATGATTTAAAATTAAGTATGTTTAGTGCCTCTGATTTATTAAATAAAGGAGTTGGTAGTTTAGTAGATTATTGGGGTTATGATTATTTAGGTAATAAGGATAATAACAATACTTCTTTTGATCGTTTTTTGAATAAAAGAGATGATAAAGGAAATCAAACATTAAATGTGGGTGGATTTA
>JBIISW010000007.1:0-37185 GCA_044340865.1 Bacteroidia bacterium
CGTAGGTGTTCGTATCGATCGTTTCGATGCTAATCAAAAAGTATTGAAGGATAGGTATTTATTTCATGAAGCATATACAGCAGGAGAAAAAGGCGAAGGAAAGCCTGATAATATTAAGGATGATTTTGTAGTATATGTAGATGATATTAAGAGCACTTCACCTAAAATTACTGGATATAGAGATGGAAAAACTTGGTACAACTCTGAAGGTAAAGAAATTACCGATCCAAATGCTTTAGCAGTTGACGGTAAAGTAACGCCTTGGTTAAAAGATGTAGATTTTGCTACCAATAACGCATTTAGTGTTAATTCATTTACGGATTATAAACCACAAATTAATATCATGCCTCGTGTGGCTTTTTCATTCCCAATATCAGATGTAGCTGGTTTCTTTGCTCATTATGATGTATTAACACAACGTCCTTCTAATGGAGGATTTGGTGATATTAATATGCGTTTCGATCCAAAGGATTATTATTTCATTGGTTCAACATCTAGTTTACCTTTTTTAACGAACTCTAATTTATTACCTGAAAGAACGATTGATTATGAATTAGGGTATAATCAAGTATTAAATGAGAAAAAAAATGCCGTATTGAAAGTAACAACTTTTTATCGCGAATTAAGAAATCAAGTGACTGTTGTTAACGTTAATCAGGCTTATCCAAAATCATATACAACTTATGCCAATCAAGATTTTGGAACTGTAAAAGGATTATCTTTAGAATTTCAAATGCGTAGAACAAAAGGATTACAATTTGATGCGAATTACACATTACAATTTGCTGAAGGTTCTGGTTCTGGACCTAATTCAGGCGCTAATCTAGCAAACTCTGGTCAACCTAATTTAAGAGTAACATTACCTTTAGATTATGACCAACGACATAATATGGTATTTACCTTAGATTATCGTTTTGGGGAAGGAAAAGATTATAAAGGACCAAACTTTAATAGAAATAAAAAAGGTACACAGCAAACTGTTCAAATTTTCCAAAATATGGGTGCTAACTTAAGTTTTCTAGTTGGTTCTGGAACACCATACACTCGTTACCAATCTGCAACTTCTGTAGGTGGAAGAACGTCAATTTTAGGATCTTTAAATGGTTCTAATAAGCCTTGGCAGTACCGTGCAAATCTTCGTATAGATAAAGATGTTGAATTAACATGGGGCAAGAAAGAAGGTGATAAAAAGAAGACAGCAGCTTTGAATATCTATTTACAAGTATTGAACTTATTAAACACAAGAAATATTCAAAACGTTTATAACTATACTGGAAATGCTGATGATGATGGATATTTAAATACAGGAATAGGTCAGCAAGCTGCAAATAGCAACGTGAGTCCTCAAGGTTTTCAAGATCAATATGCTATTTATTTAAATAATCCAGGTAATTATTCACGTCCACGTACCATCAGAATTGGTGTAATGTTAGATTTCTAATCAATAAAATATTCTATTATGCAAACAATAAACAAAATAAACAGAAACCTATTAATAGTGGCTACGGCCCTAAGCGCTTTTTCTGTTAACGCAAGACAAAAAGAAGGAAATGTTTTTAGAACTTCTGAAGTAAGTCGTGTTATGGCAGGTTGTTCTGCACCACAATCTTCAGCTGAACTAGCTGTCAATAACGTAAGAACAATTATTTATTCTGGTTCAGACATGTGGTGGGATTTATTTGGAACTGGAAGTGCGTATTATGTTATACCAAAAGTAGAAGAAAAATCGAAATGGGTTTCATCAACGTTTGCTGGTAACGTTTGGTTTGGAGGTTTAGATGTAGGTGGACAGCTTAAAGTAGCTGCTCAAACTTACAGACAAGATGGTATTGATTTTTGGACGGGTCCATTAAGTACCGTTGATGCAACTGTAAATAGCGACGTTTGTCAGAAATATGATAAAATTTTTAAAATTACTCGTTCAGAAGTAGATGCATTTGTTTTATCTGGTGGCTCAGTTACAAGTAATATTAAGAACTGGCCTGGTAATGGTGATTTATCTTTGAATCAAGATCCTTATTTAGCACCTTGGGTTGATAAATTTGGAGTTGCTGGTGGAGATGGAGTTTATGAGCCAGAGCAAGGTGACTATCCTTATTATGACGTTTATAATAATGCTGGTAAAGATAATTTGGGAGTTTGTAAAGCACGTGTGTTTGGAGATGAAACACTATGGTGGGTTTATAATGATAAAGGAGATATTCATCAAGCTACAGGCGGTATCGCTATTGGATTAGAGGTAAGAGCACAAGCATTTGCATTTAAAACAACAGATGATATTAATAACATGACATTCTATAGCTATCAGATTATTAATCGTTCATCATTTAAATTAACAGACGCTTATATGACAGTTTTTGTTGACGCCGATTTAGGTCAATATAAAGATGACTATATTGGTTGTGATGTTAAAAGAGGTTTAGGTTATATTTACAACGGTGATTCTTACGATGAAACTGGAAGTGGTGCAAATGGTTATTTAGATTATATTCCTTCTTTCGGTTGTGACTTTTTTCAAGGACCAATTAATACGACTAATGGTATTGATGATAATGCTAATGGATTTGTAGATGAGGCAGGTGAGCAAATGGGAATGAGTAAGTTTTTCTATTTTAATAATAGTTTACCAGGATTTAACCCTCAAACTACTGACCCTCAAAATGCTGTACAAACGTATCAGTATATGTCAGGTTTTTGGAAAGATGGAACGCCTTTTACGTGTGATGCTGCTAGTGGTTATGGCGGATCTATACCAACAGGTTTTTTATTTCCAGGTGATACTTATTCTGCTAGTCCTTGTGGGCCTGCTTCATGGGAAGAAAGCACATTGCCAGGAGATAGACGATTCTTACAATCATCAGGACCTTTTGAATTAGAAGCTGGAGCTGTTAATTATGTGACTTATGGTATGCCATGGGCTAAAGCAACAGCACCAAATTCACCTAAATCTGCTATTCCATTATTAAAAATAGCTGATGATAAAGCACAATCGTTATTTGACAATTGCTTTAAAGTGTTAAGTGGTCCAGAAGCTCCAGACATGACAATTCAAGAGTTAGATAATGAGTTGATTTTATATTTTGCTAACAAACCAGCTTCAAATAATTATTTAAATCAATATAAAGAGTTAGATGTGTCTATTATTGTTGATACGGTAACTCTTATTTCAAGCGGTGGTGCTCCAACACAGTTATTCAAGAATGTTGATAGGTATTACCGTTTTGAAGGATTCAAGGTTTACCAATTACGTAACGATGGTGTGACTCAAGAAGATTTAACGGATTTATCAAAAGCTAAATTGGTTTTTAGCTGCGATATAAATAATGGGATTAAAAGATTGATTAATTACGAATACGATCCAACAAGTGCAGGAGATCGCGCTGTAGTAAAAGCAGAAGGAACAGATAACGGACTTTCTTCAACATTTCATTTTACAAAAGATGAGTTTTCGCAAACGAGTGATAAACAAGTCATTAATAACAAAACATATTACTTCTTGACTGTTGCTTATGCCTACAATCAATACGCTCAATACAAAGAAGATGTGCCTTGGTCTGGATTAAATTCAGCTAGTTATTTAGGACAAAAGAAAACGTATTTAGAGGGAAGAAAATCTAAAAAAGCATACGGTATACCTCATATACCAGACCCTGAAAAAGGTGGTTCCGTTTCAAATTCGTATTATGGTTACGGACCAAAAATTACAAGGTATGAAGGTCATGGAAATGGTGGAAACATTGTTGATTTTACCGACGAAACAATGAATCAAGTTGTTAGTAATGGGGGAAGAACTGATGTGATAACGTATGCTAATGGAAAAGGCCCAATTAATATTAAAGTTGTAGATCCTTTAAATGTGCCTAATGCTGAATTTACAGTTAGTTTTATTAAAAAGAATTATTACAAAGATGAGGCAGCGGCATTAGCAAATGCTTGTGTTTATAATATTAATGATAAGGTTTCTACGAAAAGCACCAGGTTTGGTTCAATTGCTGGCGACAGTGTTACATGGATATTAAAAGATGTTACAAATAATAAAGAGTATAAACCTTGTAAGTCAATCAGAGTAGGAGAAGAATTTTATTTCAGTGAAATTGGACTTTCTGTTAAAATTGGTCAAGTGACTGATGTTGCCGGCGTTTCCTCACCAGCAAATGCGTTAACAGATAGAATTGTTCAAAATGGAGATTTCTTAGAAGGAACGATTAGTTTTTCAGATCCAACCAAAATATGGTTAACAGGTGTTCCTGATCGAGATGGTACGGATGGTAATAACTGGATTCGTTCAGGTTCTTATGCTAGTTCTACTGACGCAAATCAAAATGATTATAGTTTCTCATCAGGTAATTTTTTAGATCCAAATCAAATATTTGAAGGTATATTAGGAGGAACTTGGTCTCCTTATGCTC
This sequence comes from Bacteroidia bacterium, assembly GCA_044340865.1. GTDB lineage: Bacteria > Bacteroidota > Bacteroidia > B-17B0 > Aurantibacillaceae > UBA4416. The sequence continues at coordinate 4,410 of JBIISW010000007.1, forward strand.
TAACTGCTCCTTATAAAGTGGCTGCACTTCCCAATACTGCAACGAGCGGAGCACCAGGTTATGGCAGTATGTATTCTTCAGGGGCTTTAAATACACCATTTGATTTAAGAAATTTATCAAGTGTAGATATTGTATTTACGTCTGATAAGAGTAAATGGACTCGTGCATTGGTTATTGAACAATGTGACGAAGTGGCTGCAAATCCGACAGGTGCAAAGAAATTTGACTTAAGAAGAGCAAGATCAGTTGATAAACAAGGTGTTGCTTGGGGAAATCCAGGCTGTAATCAAGAAGAGGCTGTAGCACCTTCTGATACTTTTAATTACGGTTGTGGTTGGTTCCCGGGTTACGCAGTTAATATTGAAACTGGTGAGCGCTTAAATATTGCTTTTGGAGAAGATTCTTACCAAGGAGCTAATAACGGACGTGATATGATGTGGAATCCAACTAAAACTTCAACTGAAACGGGTTATCGTTATGCATTTGGAGGAAGACATTACATCTATGTATTTGGGCACAGTAGAAGTGATTCAAAATACAATGCAGCCTCAGGTTTAAATGGCCAATTAATAGGAGCTGGTCCATATTCAAAGTACAGGGATTTATTTAATGAATATAAAAAGGCAGCACCTGCAACTGGAGGTCAATCCGATGTATACATGAGAAATATTTGGTCTGATGCTATGTGGGTTAATATTCCTTTGTTAACCGATAATAGGTTTGCCTTTACAAATCCTGCAAACATGCCTTGTGATGCTAAAGTAAGACTAAGAGTAAAAAAATCCTATAAGCGTGGTTTATCTGGGTCTTATTTTGATGCTCTATCTGTGTTTTCATCTGGTGTAGCAGCATGTCCTACTATGCCTTCTGTTTCTCAATATTCCAATTTATCAACAGATACTGTTTTAGCAGCTAAAAACAACAATTTTGGTTTATATGGTTTTAGTACAGCAGATATTTTTACAGATATAAATAATTCAAATCAAGCTAAGTCTGCTTTAGATTTAATTAATGTTGTTCCAAATCCTTACTATGCGTATTCAACTTATGAAAAAAATAGGTTAGAAAACGTTGTTCGTATCACGAATTTACCTAATAAGTGTAAAATTAAAATCTTTACTATGAATGGAACTCTTGTAAGAACTTTTGATAGAGATGTTACTGGTCAGGAAGAGATTAATGTATCTACTTCTGAGTACGTTCATTCTAAACGATCTCCTTTCCAAGATTGGGACATTAAAAATCAAAGTGGTATTCCAGTAGCAAGTGGATTATACATTATTCATATTGATGTACCGGGAGTTGGAGAAAAGATTTTAAAATGGTTTGGTGTTATGCGTCCATTAGATTTACAAAGCTATTAAGCATTAATATTAATTAAATACGAATTATGAAGTCAATAAAACATATAGCATTAACCTTAACGATCACAGGTTCAATTCTAATCACAAGTAATCATGCCCTTGCAGGTAATCCTGAAAGAGCTGGTCAAGCTGGAGCTTCCCAATTATTAATTAATCCTTATGCTCGTTCTGCGGGTTGGGCTGGAGCAAACTCCTCTCGTACACGTGGATTAGAATCGCAGTACACTAATGTTGCTGGATTAGCATTTACACGTAAAACAGAGATTATGTTTATGCGTTCTGCATGGTTAGTAGGAACAGGAATAAATATAAATACGTTTGGTGTATCACAAAGAGTTGGAGAAACAGGAGCACTTGGGATTGGTATTATGTCAATTAATGCTGGTAAAATTGAAAGGACAACTGAGGACCAACCTGAAGGTGGATTAGGAACCTTTACACCACGCTTTACTAATATTGCCCTTTCTTACGCAAAGGGATTTTCAGATAATATTTACGGTGGAATTACCTTACGCGTATTGTCAGAAGGAATTGATAACGTGAAAGCTCAAGGTGTTTCTATTGATGCGGGTATTCAATACCACACTGGTAAATATGATCAAGTTCATCTAGGTGTTTCATTGAAAAATTGGGGACCAAAAATGCAGTATAAAGGTGATGGTTTATCTATTCAAAATACGGTTACGAATGCTTATGGTAATCAATACCAAATGACTTCAAGTAGTAAATCTGCCGCATTTGATTTGCCTGCATTACTTAATATTGGCGCTGCATACGATTTTTATTTAACTAAAGATACAACTGGTCTTTTAAAAACACATCGTTTAACTGTAGCAGGAAATTTCACGTCTAACTCATTTACAAAAGATAACCTATTAATTGGTGTTGAATACGGTTGGAAAGAATTTATTATGGTTCGAGGTGGAATGGTTATGGAGCAAGGTATTTTTAAAGGGGATGCTGAAAGAACAACGGCTTTTACTGGCCCTTCTTGCGGCATAACGTTTGAAGTGCCTATCGGTGAAAAAAAGTCAACTTTTGGTGTTGACTATTCTTACCGATTTACAAATCCATTTGGTGGAGTTCATTCATTTGGTGCAAGAATTAACTTTTAAAAACAAAACCTAAATCAAACAATGTTTAGAGTCCCGAAGAAATTCGGGATTCTTTTATTTTAAGAATACACAAACACATGGCTACAATTGCATATTATACTGAAGAAGGGTTGAAGAAACTGAAAGATGAATTAAATCATCTTAAAACAGTGGAGCGAAAAATAATTATAAAAGCAATTGCTGACGCCCGAGATAAAGGTGATTTATCAGAGAATGCAGAATATGATGCTGCAAAAAATGATCAAGGATTGCTAGAAATTAAAATTGGAAAATTAGAAGAAATTGTGGCCAATGCTCGAATTGTTGACAGTTCTCAATTAGATGTAAATAAGGTGAGTATTTTAACCACCGTTAAAATTAAAAATTTGAAAAACAACATGGAAATGAAGTATACCATTGTTGCAGAAAATGAAGCCGACCTCAAATCTGGAAAAATTTCAATTGACTCTCCTATTGGTAAGGCTTTAGTTGGAAAAAAAGTGGGTGAAAATGTTGATGTTACCGTTCCTGCAGGTGTTATTCCATTTCAAATTTTAGAAATTAGTTTATAGTGCCAAGTATTTTCACTAAAATAATTAATGGTGAAATCCCATGTTATAAGATAGCTGAAGACGAAAATTACATTGCGTTTTTAGATGTTTTTCCTTTAAAGAAAGGACACACGCTTGTTGTTCCAAAAAAAGAGATTGATTACATTTTTGATTTAGATTCAGAATTGTATCAAGGCTTAATGGTGTTTAGTAAAAAAATTGCTGAGGCTATAAAATGTGCTTATCCATGCAATAGAATAGGCTTAGCTGTCATAGGACTTGAAGTTCCGCATGCTCACATTCATCTAGTTCCAATTAACACAATGAATGACATGAATTTCGCTAATAATAAATTATCGTACTCAAAAGAAGAGTTTATTGAATGTGCTGAAACAATAAAGGGTCATCTTTAGGTATTCGGTTATTTTCCGATCATTTTTATTTGTCATTTTTAGCCTTTCTTAATAGTTAAAAAAACATATATTTGCATCCAAAAATTATTTCCTTATCATGGATAAAAAATCTCTTATAGGCCTCGGTCTAATTGCTGTTATTTTAATTACTTGGTTGGCTTTAGCTGGACCAAATAAAGAACAAATTGCTCGTAATAAATTCATTAAAGATTCTGTTGAATTAGCTGAAAAATCGGCGCTCGAGGCTGAAAAATTATTAACTGAAGTTTCGATAAAAAGAACTCAAGATTCCATCTCTCATGCTGTAGATCAATTATCTGATTCTGCAAAACTAGTAATTGCTAGTCAGAAGTATAAAGATTTTTCTGTTTCTGCAAACGGAACAAAAGAAGTTGTGACCATGGAAAACGAAAACATCAAAGTATTTATTTCTACAAAAGGCGCTGTAGTTGAAAAAGTAGAATTAAAAAAATACAATCGCTATGGACAAAAAACACCTTTAATTTTATTTGATAAAGATTCTACCTTTCAGCAAATTACATTTGATGCTTATTCAACCATGAAATTGAGCACGGACAGTTTTTATTTTAAAACATCTGAAAAGTCGATTGTTGTAAATGGTAAAGAAACCAAAACAATGACATTGAAGTTAGAGACATCTAATCCAGGCGCATATATTGAATATGTTTATACCTTAAAAGGAAATGATTATATGCTTGACTATGATGTGAATTTTGTAGGCATGCAAACTATTATTTCTAACAAGGCAAATGGTGTAAAAATGCATTGGGCTCAAAGTATGCCATCGCAAGAGAAGGATATTAAGAAAGAACGTGAAACAGCAACTGTTTACTATAATCAAGTTGAAGAAGGAGTAGATTACATCAATGCAAGAAAAAATGAAGAGTTTTTATTAAACGAACAAAACATCAAGTGGGTAAGTTTTAAGCAACATTTCTTTAATTCAACATTAATTGCAGATACAGAGTTTAGTAAAGAAGAAAGTTTTGTAAAAACAAATGAAAATCCTGCATCAAATGACATCGTAAAACGTATCGAAGCCCAATTAACGATACCTTATAAGCACACTGCGAATGAACGATTTGGAATGGCTTTTTATTTTGGACCCACACATTATTATACTTTAAAAGAGTATAATTTAGATTTAGATCAAATGATTCCAACTGGATTTAGTGTGTTTAGTTATATTAATAAATGGATGGTTATTCCATTATTAAATAGTATGCCAAACATCAACACAGGTATTATGATTTTATTATTAACCTTAATTCTTAAAACTATTTTATTTCCGATTGCCTATAAAACATACATGAGTAGCTCAAAGATGCGTGTTTTAAAGCCTGAGATTGATGCGTTGAATGAGAAATTTAAAGACAATGCTGACCCTATGAAAAAACAGCAAGAATCCATGGCGTTGTATAGAAGAGCTGGCGCAAATCCACTTTCAGGCTGTTTACCGATGTTATTACAATTCCCTATATTAATTGCTTTGTTTGCTTTTTTTCCTGCGTCAATTGAAATGCGCCAAAAAGCGTTTTTATGGACGGATGATTTATCGACTTACGATTCTGTTTACAATTTTGGTTTCAATGTATGGGGTTATGGTGATCATGTGAGTTTATTTGCCTTACTCATGTTTGTTTCAACTATTATTTACACATGGATGAACAGTAGCATGTTGCAACCGCAACAAACCCAAATGCCAGGTATGAAATACATGATGTATTTAATGCCAGTGATTTTTTTAGCAGTGATGAATAGTTATGCTGCAGGTTTAAGTTGGTATTATTTTCTAGCCAATGTTATTACTTTTCTTCAAACCTTTGTCATGAAAAAAATGATTGACGACGGAAAAATTAGAGAACAGCTTTTGGCAAATATGAAAAAACCAGAGAAAAAATCTGGCTTTCAGGCAAAGCTAGAGGAAATGGCGAAGCAAAGACAAATTCCAACTAAAAAATAAATCAAAAAAAAGACCTTGAAATTTTCAAGGTCTTTTTTTTGATAAGTAAGTTTTTCATTAAAAAATCAGTAAATTATTTTTCGGCAACGTAGTTTAATTTAGCTTTTTCAGCCTTAAACCAATCAATTAATAATTGTTTTTGAGCGTCTGTTAATTTTGCTTCTGGATGCATCCATGTGTAAGAATTCATAGGCATTTCTCCTTCTTCAATCATTTCAACACATTCTTCTAATTTATGATCTTTACGTTTCACTGTATAAGTTTGCCAAATAGAAAAGTTTAAATGCTTTGAACCTTCATTGATATGATTCTTGATCCACCATGAAACTGGCGCAACACTCGTATACCATGGATAGGTTGGTTGATTGGAATGACAATCATAACAAGCATTTTTTAAAATCGTAGCAACCTCAGGATTAGTTTGAGTAACTGCCATGAAATCAGTTTGCTCGTTAACTGGAGTAATTGTTTTATTAATTCGAAAAACTTGTATGACTATAAATAGCACAATAAATGCAATGCCAACTCTTTTTAGTGAAAGTTTTGTTTTCATAGGTTTTTGTTTTTTTGATTGGATGCCAATAATTTAATATTTTGAAAGCATATTGCTAAGTTACTAAATCTATTTCTAAAATTGTTTTTTATTATATTTGAACTATGATAAAATTAGTTGGATTAATCATTATTGTTTTTTTCTGTGCATTCACAGGTTTTTCACAAAACACAAAACAAATTACAGTGGCATTTTATAATTGCGAAAACTTTTTTGATATAAAAGATGATCCAGAGAAACAAGATAATGAGTTTTTGCCTGAAGCTCCTATGAAGTGGGATGAAACGCGCTATAATAATAAATTACAAAAAATAGCACAGGTTTTAGATTCTACCGTGGAAGGCGCTGGCTTGCCTGCGATAGTCGGTTTAGTGGAAATTGAAAATAAGGATGTGTTAGAAGACTTAGTTTCTAAATCTCAACTTAAACAAAAAAAATATGGTGTGTTATGCACAACAGGTGCTGATGTAAGAAGTATTGACGTTGGGTTAATTTATGATCAATCCATTTTTTCTTTAATAAATTCTGAAGAATTAAATGCAACAAACTCTGCTTTGGGTGATTATAAAACTCGTAATGTTTTATTTACAACTTTAAAGGCTACAAATGGAGATATCATTTACGTGTTTGTAAACCATTGGCCAAGCAGACGAGAAGGAGAAAAAGAGAGCGAGCCTCGCCGCATTTATGCAGCACAAGTGGTAAGAAATAAAATTAATGAATTGCAAAAAAAAGACATGAAGGCTAAAATCATTGTAATGGGAGATTTTAACGACCATCCTGACAATAACAGTATTTTAAATACGTTGTTAGCGAGTGATAAACCAAAAGCTAAAACGGATTTGTATAACGCTTATTATACCTTAGATAAGAATAAAGAAGGCACTCATTATTATGATAAAGAGTGGCGGGTGCTTGATCAAATCATCGTTTCTCAGGGATTTTTAAAAGCGAAAAAAGGATATAGTTTTGATCCTAAAAACGCCCACATATTGCGTAAAGATTTTGTATTGTATAAGAATGCGAAAACTGGCGAAGAAAAACCCAACCGAACATATAGTGGAGAAAAATATTTTAATGGTTATAGCGATCATTTATCTATTTACATCACGCTTGATTAATAAAATGTAATACCTGTATTTTTAAAACATTAAAATAAACTACTTATGAAATACGAAGCAATCAACAATAAATTATTCATAGACAATAGAGCAAACTACATTAAACATTTAAAGCCAAATTCATTGGCGTTATTTGTGAGTAACGATTTGTTACCAACTAATGCAGATGGTTCGTTTGGTTTTGTTCAAAACAGTGATTTGTTTTATTTATCAGGGATTGATCAAGAAGATTCCATCTTACTTATTTTTCCTGATGTAAAAGATGGAAAGCATAAAGAAGTTTTGTTTTTAAAAGAAACAAGCGAATTAATTGCTATTTGGGAAGGCGCTAAACTTAATAAATCACAAGCAACAGCAGTCAGTGGTATTGATCATATTTATTGGATTTCTGAATTTGATAAAGTGTTTAAATCATTGGTTTTTCAAGCAGAACATATTTATTTGAATAGCAACGAGCACACGCGTCGTTATATAGATATGGAAACAGCAGAGATGCGCTTTAATGCAAAAATAAAAGCACAATGCCCATTGCACACCATTCAACGTTCAGCACCAATCATGCACCGCATTCGTTCTGTGAAACATCCAATCGAAATTGAATTGATGCAACACGCTTGCGATATTACAGAAAAAGGAGTGAGACGATTATTAAATTTTATAAAAACTGGTGTAACTGAATATGAAATTGAAGCAGAATTAATTCATGAATTTGTAAGAAATAAAAGTAGAGGTTTTGCTTACGGGCCAATTATTGCAAGTGGTGCAAGTGCCTGTGTGTTGCATTATGTAGAAAACAATAGAGTGTGCAAAGATGGCGATGTTATTTTATTAGATGTAGCCGCTGAATATGCTAATTATGCAAGTGATTTAACACGTTGTTTGCCTGTAAACGGAAAATTTACGAAGCGCCAAAAAGAAGTTTATAATGCGGTGTTGCGTGTCATGAAATCTGCAACATCCATGTTGAAAGCTGGGAATACATTTGAAAAATACAATGCTGCGGTAGGCGATTTAATGACAGAAGAATTATTGCAATTAGGATTATTGAAAACAGATGATGTCAAAAATCAAAATCCAAATTGGCCTGCTTATAAAAAATATTTCATGCATGGCACATCCCATTTTATTGGATTAGATGTGCATGATGTTGGTTTATTTTACGAGCCAATGCAAATTGGTAATGCGTTTACCGTTGAGCCCGGAATATATATTCCAGAAGAAGGTTTAGGTATTCGTTTAGAAAATAATATTGTTATTACCAAAGATGGAAATAATGATTTGATGAAAAATATCCCTTTAGAAGCCGATGAAATTGAATCATTAATGAATTAGAACTAATTTATTTTTTCTTTTTTTCTTCATTCCATGTTTTGTATTCATTTTGCTGAGTTGGCTGATAAGCTGGCACTCGGCGAAGTGGCTCACATGGCTTTAAAGTGGCATAACAATCTGTAGGTAGTTGTTGATACAATGCTGTCCCTTTTGTTTTCCATTCAATCATCGCATCACTTACATCTTTAATCACTTTTGCAGGATTTCCAACCACAACCTTTCTAGCTTCAATAATGGTTTCTCCTGGCACAAAACACAAGGCGCCAATGATGCAATTATCACCAATCACAACATTATCCATTACCACAGAATTCATTCCAATTAAACAATTTTCTCCAATAGTACCGCCATGTATTATAGCTCCATGACCAATATGCGCTCCTTTTTTTAATAACACCGTTGTTCCTGGAAACATGTGTATAGTGCAATTTTCTTGAACATTGCAACCATCTTCAATGATTATTTTCCCCCAATCGCCACGTATGGCAGCACCTGGACCTATGTAAACGTTTTTACCAATAATCACATGTCCTGTTACGGTTGCGTTTGGATGTACAAAAGAAGATTTGTCGATGACTGGTTTATAACCATTGAATTCGAAAATGTTTGCCATAATTTATGTTGTTTTATTAAAACTCACTCTTTAAATGAAATTTAATTTCCGGAAATTTAGTTTGTGCCATTTCTAAAAGCCAGGCAGATTCAGCTAAAAACACCAAGCGATTTTCTTTGTCGTAGGCAATGTGGTTTGCTTTGTCAATTAAAAATTCATCTAATTTTTTCTTGTCGTTGCATTCTATCCAAAGGGCTTTGTATAAACTAATAGAATCGTAACCACACGACGCATTGTATTCACTTTTTAAACGATGTTGTATAACTTCAAATTGCAACGCCCCAACTGTTCCAACCACTTTTCGTCCATCTGCTTTTTTCGTAAATAATTGTGCAACACCTTCGTCCGTTAATTGCTCTAAACCTTTTTGTAATTGTTTAGTTTTCATTGGATCAAGGTTGGTAACGTATTTAAATAATTCAGGCGAGAAACTTGGAATGCCTCTAAAATTAAATTTCGGACCTTCAGTAAGTGTATCACCAATTTTAAAATTTCCAGCATCGTACAAACCAATCACATCGCCAGGAAATGATTCATCAATGATTGATTTTTGTTGAGCCATAAAGGCCGTTGGATTACTAAAACGCATGTCTTTATTTTCGCGCACATTATAGTAATATTTATTCCTTTCAAACTTTCCTGATACAATTCTTAAAAAAGCAATTCTATCTCTGTGCTTAGGATCTAAGTTAGCATGAATTTTAAAAATGAATCCACTAAATTTTGATGCATCAGATTTTATTTCTCCCGCTACATCTGTGTCTCTGCCTTGCGGTGTTGGTGCAATTTCAACAAAGCAATCTAACAATTCTTTGATACCAAAATTATTTACAGCACTTCCAAAAAACACAGGACTAATTTTTGCTTTTAAGTATTCTTCTTTATCAAAATCATCATACACACCATCAATTAATTCAATATCGGTGCGAAGTTGTTTGGCATAATCTTCAGTGATGTATGTTTCAATTTTCGTATCTTGAATATCTTCAATAACAATATTTTCTTCAACTGTGGTTTTACTATCTCCTTGAAAAAGCGATAATTTTTTTTCGTATAAATTATAAACGCCCTTAAAGGTTTTACCAATGCCAATTGGCCAAGTTAATGGACGAACTCTTATTTTTAATTCTTTTTCAATTTCATCTAATAGGTCAAATGCGTTTTGTCCTTCACGATCCATTTTATTAACGAATACAATAACAGGAGTGTTTCGCATGCGACACACTTCTAATAATTTTCGTGTTTGTGGTTCAACGCCCTTCACACAATCAATCACCATAATTACGCTGTCTACGGCCGATAATGTTCTGTAAGTGTCTTCAGCAAAATCTTCGTGACCAGGTGTATCTAAAATATTAACTTTAAAATTACGGTAATCAAAGGCCATCACCGAAGTAGAAACTGAAATACCACGTTGCTTTTCAATTTCCATGAAATCGGACGTGGTTGCTTTTTTTATTTTATTTGACTTTACAGCACCTGCAGATTGAATAGCCCCACCAAACAATAATAATTTTTCTGTTAAGGTCGTTTTACCTGCATCAGGATGGGCAATAATGGCAAATGTTTTTCGTCTGTTTAATTCTTCTAAAAAAGTCATTGAATCTATAATTTAAGGCTATAAAGATAATAAAAATGACGCCTTTTCTGAAATTACTTCACTTTTATAGAACTCCTAGTTTCTTATTTTCTATCGACTAACTTTTTAAAATTAAAAAATATTCTATCCATCACAGATATATGTTTTGTAATGATATCTGCTTTACCTTTCATTTGTTGTTTATATACTAATGTTTTGTTATAAGATGTAATTAATCCGTTTTGTAACTCTACATCAATGGCATAAGTATCTTTATTTGGCACTTCCGAAATAGCACTCACTTTGCCTTGTAACATACCGTTTTCGTTATATGGATAATTATCTAATTTAATGTTGACGTGTTGGCCTATTGAGAGTTTACCTGTGTTTAAAATGGGTAAAATACATTTACCTATAAATTGTTGCTTTTGGCTTGGAACAACAGAGAATAATTCATCACCTAGCTTAATATTTTGGTTAGTAGACCACACATTAAAAAAGGAGATTTTGCCATCAATAGGACTTTCAATTAAATAGAGCTGTTTCCACTTAGTAATTTCTGATACCAACGATTTTAAATTTTGTTGAAATTCATTTTTTAATTTAGATTGCTCTTGATAATCTTGTATTTGTAATTGAAGTATATTTTTTTCGATTGAATTTATTTGAATGTACGCGTTTGAAATCGTTATTTTTATTTGTTCGTTGCTATTTAATGCAGATAGATAATCTTTCTTTTTATTTTCAAATTCTCTTGCCGAAATGGCTTTGGTTTCAAATAAGGTTTTGTCTCTGTTATAATCTGTTTCTGATAAAGAGAGTTGTTGTTTATTGATTAACTCTTGTTGTTTGTATTTAGCTAAAAGGTCATTGTAACTCGTTAAATCCTTTTTTAATAGTGTAATTTGTCTATTGTAAGGATTTATAATGTTATATATGTTTACATCTTTAATAGATTTTAAAACCAAAAAATAATTAGGAGTAAGTTCTCCCAATCTTAAACCAAATCTCTCCAAAGGATTTGGAGAAGCTAAATTTAACGTATCTGAAATTTTTAAATAATTAATTATTGAATCAGCCATACGATTAATCTCTAATACATCTTTGTAATTGGCAGTATTTTCAATAACAGCGATGGTTTGATTGGCTTTAACAACAACATTATTTTTAACTAATAAATAAGTTAGCTTACCATTATTTTTTGATACTAAGGTTACCGGAGGATTTAATGTGGTTAAGGTAATATTAGCTGTTAAAATATCGGGGTAGCGAATAAAATAACTTAACGCAACGCCTGTAATAATTAAAATAAAAATGACCGAAATACCCCAACGTAATATCCACTTTGGAGTTGAAGTTAAGATTTCGTTGACCTCTTCGGTGCGTAATATAATTTCAGCCCCTCCCAACCTCCCCGAAGGGGAGGAGTTAGAACTCTCATTAATTGTTACTTCTTTTTCGTCCATTTATATTTTTTTTTTCTGAAATCAATCACTTTAAAACATATAAGGCATAAAAGCACATATAAGTTTTTAATCTGCAATCTTATAACCTGTAAATCTGTAATTTCTAATTCCCTAATTCTAATTGATTTTTTACTAACTCATAATAAGCCCCTCTTAATTTTGTTAATTCTGTATGATTTCCTTTTTCAATAATACATCCTTTATCTAATACAATAATTTGGTCGGCATTTTTAACCGTACTTAAACGGTGGGCTATAACAACAACTGTTTTGTTTCTAAAAAACTCATTCAAATTATTCATAATTACTTTTTCGTTATTTGAATCTAAAGCACTAGTTGCCTCATCAAAAAATAAATAGTCAGGGTTTTTATACACTGCTCTTGCAATCAATATGCGTTGTTTTTGCCCTGTGCTGATTCCTACACCTTCCATACCAATTTTAGTATTATAACCAAGTGGTAAGGCATCTATAAATTCTTTTATGTTAGCTACAAACACAGCATGTTTTAATTTTTCTTTGTCAATTACATCAACACCTACTGCAATGTTATTTGCAATGGTATCATTAAAAATATAACCTTCTTGCATGACTACGCCACATTTATCTCGCCAAATTCCAACTCCAATATTATTTAATGAAATTGTTGATTCGCTCGTTTCTATATTAATAAGTCCTTTAGTTGGATTATAAAACTTCAATAATAATTTCATTAACGTTGTTTTGCCACTACCACTGCTACCAACTATGGCCGTTATTTTATTTGCAGGAATATGTATTGATAAATCTTTTAAAACTAAAGCACTACCAACACCTTCATATTGAAATGATACATTTTGTAAATTAAAACTGGCATCGCACAACGCCTCCTCCCCTTCGGGGAGGTTGGGAGGGGCTGCCTCCTCGTCATCTTTGTTGTGTATTTCACTCAATCTTTCTAAACTTAATTTTGCATCTTGCCAATGTTGAACAAAGCCTACCATTTCCATAACAGGTGCGTTTAATTGTCCTGTTATATAACTTATTGATAGCATCATGCCAAGGGTTACTTCGCCATCTAAAACTAATTTAGCGGCTAAAAAAGTGATGAAAATATTTTTTAATTCATTGATTAACGATGAACCCGAATTTTGAGCGGTGGTTAATGATAATCCTTTTAAATTTATTTTAAATAATTTCACTTGCAAGTTCTCCCATTGCCAGCGTTTTTGTCGTTCGGCGTTATGCAATTTTATTTCTTGCATACCATTAATCAACTCCATTACCTTACTTTGGTTTTGGCTACTTTGATTAAATCGTTTGTAATCAAGGTCGGCACGGCGTTTCAAAAAAAATGTAATCCATAAAAAGTAAAATAACGTGCCTATTAAAAAAACAACGAATATTTTTAAACTATAAAAAGCAAGTACCCCACTAAAAATAATAAAATTGAATGCCGAAAATAACGTGTTGAGCGATGAGCCTGTTAAAAATTCTTCAATGCGGTGATTATCATTTATGCGTTGCATAATATCGCCTGTCATTTTTGTATCAAAATAGCTAATGGGTAACTTCATTAGCTTTACAAAAAAATCACTTACTAAACTAATGTTGATGCGACTACTCACATGCATTAAAATATAATTACGAATTATTTCGATAGTTGTTTTGCCGAAAAAAACCATGAGTTGTGCAAATAAAATCAAGTAGATAAAATTAATATCTCTGTTTTGTATGCCAATATCAATAATACTTTGCGTTAAAAACGGAAATATCAATTGTAATAAACTACCTGCTAACAAGCCAATACATAATTGTATAACGGCTTTACGATGAGATTTTAAATAATTATAAATAAAAGTAATACTCTTCTTTTTATTTTCTTTTTGTTTATCAGACGATTCTTTGTAAAACTCTGGGGTTGTTTCCAAGAGTAATAAAATCCCCTCATCTTTTCCATCACTAACCCATTGTTTTATAAATTCATCTTTTGAATATTGTAGTAACCCATGAGCTGGGTCAGAAACATAAATAATGTTGTTTTTTATTTTGTAAACAACAATAAAATGATTTTGATTCCAATGAGCTATAAAAGGAAATGGAGCTTCATGTATTAATTGGTCAAAAGAAATTTTTATTCCCAGTGTTCTAAAACCAATTTTTTCGGCAGCTTTACTTATTCCTAATAAACTGCTCCCCTCTCTAGTTGTTTGACTTAGTTTTACTAAATCAGCAAGACTATATTTTACACCATAATAGGCAGATACAATCCGCAAACAACTTGGGCCACAAGTCATGGCATCTGTTTGTTTATAATGCGGAAATTTTGCCATTTTTTTAAAGATTAAAGATAACTGTTTTAATTATTAGTAATTTTTTTATCAGAACTTATTTTTATTCTCGCTAAATTACTTTTGTAGTATCTAGTTAATAAATCGTATACAACAAATTCATTTGTTCTATTGCGCCCCATAAATAACCTATCTAAATTCATGTGCAATAAACTGGCTAGTAAATCATTAATACTTAGCTGCATTTCTTTATTTGCATAAAGTAAAAGTATCTTTTGGATTATTTTCTTGTTTGCTTTACTTCGCTCATTAATTAACTCTATCACTAGATAATATTCTTTTGCCTCATCATTGTTTTTATTTAAAACTTCTTCAAGTTGTGGTCGTAACGTTCTAAATTTATTATCAAGTGTTAGCTTTAGTTCTTTCTTTCCGCCATGCTCATTAAAAAAAGAAGTACTTAATGTGTTAATTAAACTATATTTTTCTTCCAGATTCAAATTAAAATCAGTTAAAAAATCATCGACTGAACGTAACGCCATTTTCCATCGAATAGCACCACCGCTATCCGCATCCAACATGTCTAACATATCCGTAACAAAAACGCTATCCGCATAAAATAAACTCTCAACTAACTCTATACTATTATCACCATATCGCTCCAATTCTCTTTTATAAGTATCGGTTTGTATTTTAGATATTACATGTTGGTTTAGTAAAGGCTCAAATTGCATATTAACAAATTGCAATATCTCGCCATACTTTGCGAAATCAGAAACATGTAATCTAAAACGTATGTGCACATTAGGGTCTGCGTATCTAATAAAAAACCATTTATCTATGATACCTTTTTCTAATAGGGTTTCAGTTATATGTTTTATCTTTTCAGTTAAAATAAAATCAGCAGTTTTAGCCCCACAATATATTTTATAATATAACCATTCGCTACCAATTGAAAACACTTGTTTACTTGACTTTTTTATTAAGCTAATGGGCTCTGATTTTAATTTTATAGTATTTTCATTTAATAAAATTGCAATGCACTCATTTGTAAAACTATTGCCATCACTATCTTTTATGAGTGAGTTATCATCTTCAAATAAATACTCTTCTAATGTTATTTCGTTTCTGTTTTTAACTATATCAATAAAGGTATCAATGGCAATTGGTTTTTTACAATCAATTAGTAATTCATTATCTCCATCGGCAATTAAAAAAATATCTGGTAGTTCTAATTTATTTTTTAACTCAAAAAATGAATTATGTTTTTCTACGTCCGATTTTTGCTTGCTTTTTAAAGGTTCAATATTTGCTTTACGAATTTGCCATTTAGCCGATTTTAATACAACATTTTTATATTCAACTCTTGGTAAAAAATCAAATTGATTAACCAAAACACCCCAATCAAATCCTACATAAGATTTTGCGAAATATTGAGTTTGTAAATCACACAAAAAATGATAAACAGGTAAACTATTAAAACTATAATTATGTGCGTTACCTAATCGGGGAATAATTTCTTTTTGCAATCGGTTATCAAATAAAATGATTTTATCCCCTTTTAATTTTAGCGTCAAATCATTCATGCTTATCTGAAATTCACTATCAACTGAAGCTTTTGCTAAGTATGGGATTTCATAACTCCTAAAACTTGTACGAGCTAATATATTTCCTGTTCTACTTTCGGGTAAATGTACTATCTCTGCTAAAATTGAATGAGGTGATTGAGCTTGTTCAAATTCGGCTATTTCTTTTACAATATCATTTAATTGATTATTACCCCCAGCAAAGCGTCCCAATAAATTAATAGCACTACTTCCTCCAACGCTACTTATACTTATTTTTTGAGTAGCAGAATTTAAAACTTTAAACATAACTGAAAGACTATGTGGTAATCCTTCATTACTAAAATCAGTATCAGTAAAATCATGTTCACTTACTTCTATTACTTTTTTATTGTGTTTAATACTATTTGTAATCAAGTTTAGTAAGCTCGTTTGTAATTTGCTCCATTTTATATCGTAGTGTTCCGTGTTAGAATTACTTGCATATACGTCATCTATTAACTCATTAACTCCATTATTATCGGTGTTAGGATAACCAATTCCTGTTTCTGTGTCAAGCGCTATTAATAATGGTATTTCGTAATCTTCGTATCGTTCATAAAAACGTTTCTTAAAATCATCTAAATTTTTATTTGGAACAATAGGTGTTATTTTATTTAAAAAATGGATTGTGTTATGCAGTTTGGTTTGTATATTATCATTTAAAGTAAATTTGTTGGAATTTGCATTAAGGTTTATTTTATATAAATCGGTTTGAAATAAATTTGTTTCGCTTAATTCAACTAAAATTTCTTTCAATATAAACTGAATATTTTTATATAATTCCGTTGGATTAAAAAGGCTTGAATCTATTTGGTTAATTAGAATATCAACCTCTTTTAATATTGTTATAATTCGGCTTAATGATTCACTTTTATTTATTTGATTTATATTAAGCAATTCATTTAGTAACGTATTAAAATAATCATCGCCCGTAAGAGTAGGCTCTAAATTATTAATTAATAACTGAGAAGCTACTAGCTCATCAATAAAACTAATTGCTTCATCTATACTAATATCTTCAGAAATTAGCACTTGAGTGAGTTGTGAATACGTTAATCCATCTTTGCTTTCTCTTAATACATCTTGTAAGTATGCAGAGAAATCTACTTTATTTATTTTATGAAAACGATTATTATTATTGTAATAATACTCTATATAACGATAATGACTACCAATATTATATATACTGGTGTTAGGATAAAATTTTAAATGCGGTTTTATAAAATCTTGTTTAGATAACTCTTGTGCTAAATTACATAGCACATTCATATCTAAACGAGTTTTTCGATTTAATGTGTTTTTTAAATTAGCGGCTAAAACGATGTTATTCTCGTCTCCCCAACTACCAATACTTAACCCTGCAAACAACCCAAAGGGAGTGCAACGATATTTCGACCTACTAAGATATTTGTATAAAGAAATATCTAATTTCTTTATCTCTTTACTATCAGTGCTAGGTTGTGTTAAATGTTTTTGATATTCGTTACATAAGACAGGGGATGACAAGTATAGAGCTTCATTAAAAACACCAGTATTTATAACATTATTAGTGCAACTGTTAATGGGCGAACGGAAGATTATTTGAGGTAGGAATTTCATGGCTTAACTTAACAACAAGCATCTATCCCAATCTAAATCCTCTACATCATCTGTTAAGAAGCCTAATAAAACTAAACCAATACCAGCAATGCCTTCATAGAATCCCGTATCATTTTTTAGACCTATTTCTTTATCTACCCAAAATTTATAATTTGCCAATCCGTCTTTGTATTTTGCCATTTTTAATGTTTCATTAAGCCAATACATGCGACCATCATCAAATTCTTTTACACCTGTTAATTTAAACATACGGTTAAATATGTGAGCAACCCCAGACGTACCTTGGCTAAGAGCTGCATCTACACAATATTTATTGTTTTCATTAGTGAATTTGGAAATTTGTTTTAGTAGGTTGATTGAATAATCCCTCATTTCCTTGCTTTTAACAATTAAACTGGAATTGTATAATACTAATGCAGTAGAAGCATCTCCAAATGCCCAACCTATTCTATTAAAATGTATGTCTTTTTCATTCATAGAATAAAAATGCGTTGGTATTTTTTTACACTTATCGAATTTAGCTAGCTCGATGGATTTAATAAATTCAAAAACAGCGTAAATTGTTTTACTGATTTTTTCTTGTACTTCTATTGTAACAAAAGGAGATATAATCGTTAATGACATTAATATACCTGTAATGCCTTGAGCCATACTAATATTAATTTCATTACTCTTAGTTCGATTGTACAAATAATACTTATTAATCCAGCCACAACCATTTGGAGTTACAGTTATATTATTTATAAATAATTCAGCTATTATACCTAAGAGCTTTGTGTTGTATTTATTAGAAGATTTATAGAACTGCATTAAATACACCAGTTTACCTAAACCCCCATAAACTAAACTATAATGTAAGTTTTTAATATCTATTAAAATACTTTTCTCTATATGTTTAGTAAAATCATCGTATATACTACTTATCGATGGGTTTATAAATATACTAGACCATATTTGCCCAGAAAAACCTAATCCAAAATTATCATTATCTAAAATAAGATTGTTATTATCAAATCTTTTAAACGGAATGTTACTGTATCTATTATAAAGATTTTGAAATAAATACACACCAGAATATCCATCCCACAAATCATTTGTTGTGAATTTAGATTGCGGACTAATTACATTAAATATTTCTTGTACTTTATTTAGAATTAAGCCTTGAGTTTGCTCGTTGCATTTCTTTAACATAAAAAATATAATCAAAATGAATTAATGGGGTTGGCATTTTTACATACTCGTATCCATCAGGCATACAGTATTTGTATGAATATGGGGTATTATGTAAATTAATAAAGGCATAATCTACATTTGTGTTAAACAAATACGCTTCTATTGATTCTTTTTTGGGCTTAGGAACTTTTTCAACTTTCGTATCACTATAAAGGGCATGTTCTCCTTTTGCACTTGTAAATATCATTACTGTATATTTTTCCTTATATTTTTCGTTTAAATAATCCCCCATTGTTTTAACATTTTTATCGCTTGAGAGATAATCTTTTTTGTGATTTTTAATAAGATGAAAACTTGCCGCGGACATAACAATAAATCTATCTTTATAAAAATTCTCAATTAAATAAATACAGTTTTCAGCCATCAGTGAATCTCTATAATTATTCATTATATGAAAATTACTTTCATTATTATCATATCGTTTTACTACTTTAAATAGATTTCTAAAATTCATTAAAATATAATATTCTTCTTTTGTAAAAGAATTTTTATTCTCATCTATAATAGAAAAAAGGCGATTGCACTCATTGTAGTCTTTGTCCGAAAACTTATATTTAAACTTTTCGGCGGTTATTGAATGAGATAAATTTTTCAAAAATTCCAATTCGGATTTTGTTAGTATTTTTTTAGTGTCAATAACTGATTGTAAATAATTAGCCAAATAATGCTTGGCGTATATCCCATAAATCAGACAATCAAAGCCTGCATATTCAATTTCTTTTTTTTGTAATGCCAATAACAATGGATAAATTTCCTTCGTTTCCGACCACACTTTACCAATACCCATATTCAATGTATCATTCAAAATGCCCATTTCATTTCCCATTAAACAATCAAACGCGCTAGATTCCGATAAAAATACTGCGTTTTTTTTTTTACATAATAACTGTATTAATTCTGATTTAATAGAAAATGTTTTTCCGTCACCATGATATTGCTCTCCTAACCCAAGTATTTGAGTTTTATCGTTAATTGAACTAATCACTTTTCCATACATTGATATTAATGAATCGTGATTTTGAGCAGATGTTACCATTTGAGCAACAGAGCTTTGACAAAGTAGTAAAAGATATATAAAGTTTCTCATAAAAAATTTTAGTTAAAAAAATAATAAGAAGGTTTTATCCCTCTTATTATTTATTTTCAATTAAATTGTGGCTGTCATACAAGGTCTTTTTGGACAATGGCTTCTTCTACTACGCTCGGCTTCATCAAGCCCCCCACCTTTAATAACAACCATTTGCTCATCATTTAATTTAGCAATTGTTTCTTTGTTTAGGCTTAATTTGCCTGTAAATTTTACTTTTTTCATAATAAATTATTTATTAAAATTTAATTTTACATCATCCTTCACGTGGTATGTTCGGTTTGAGGTTTTCTCCTAGTATTTGCACGTGCACTTGCAAACAATGTTTTTGATTTATTATTTCAATTTTTTTTATTAGATGTTATATAGCATTATTCAACTCGATTTTATCAAACCTATTTATTTAAACTAATGAAAGAAAAAAAATTATGTTAAATTTTACGGCGTAAAGAAGATGTAAAATGTTAAAAAATGAATATGCGTATTGTAAGTAATTCACAATTAATATATTTGTTAAAGTACTTACGCCGTAATTTACATGAATTTATGATTGAACCTATTGATGTTATATACGCACAAACCCTGCGCACATTGCGCCAAACTAAAAACATAAAACAAGAAGAGGCATACGCATTACTAAATTTGCCTAGCCAACAAGAGTATAGTAAATTAGAAAACGGGAAACGCAAATTTACAACCCAACTCATTAATAAAATTTGTGATGTATTTCAATTATCAACTAACGAATTTACAAATCATGCTAACAAAATAAGTAGTTTAAACACTACACATTCTTTGAATCATATAGCTATTAATAGTTCTAATAATACGGATGTTTTAGAAAAATTATTAAAATCAAAAGATGAAATTATTTTATCACAAACTGAAACGATAATCCAATTAAAAGACATGATTGAGTTATTAAAGAAAATGTAGGTGTTTTATAATTAATTGAATTATTTAGTTTTAGTATCTAAATTTTCGTAATTATAAATTTATAAGAAGCGTTCTATTTTTTTACTATAAATGTTTTGTTTACTGTCCTTACTATTGCCTCTTATTATATTTAAAATTGTTTTCATGAACACAGTTATTCATGAATGGTTTTTGTAATTAAAATACCAGAGAGGTTGATTGAATACCATTACTTTCTATCGACTAACTTTTTAAAATTAAAAAATATTCTATCCATCACAGATATGTGTTTTGTAATGATATCTGCTTTACCTTTCATTTGTTGTTTATAGACTAGTGTTTTGTTATAAGATGTAATTAGTATTTTTCTAACTCTTTTCTTAAAAATTCATTTAAATGGTCTTTATTCACATTTAAATGTTTTTCAATTGCTTTATAAAATGATTCGTCGTCATCCTTACATATCAAGAAATCTAAAAGCAAAGGTTTTCCTTCTTTTTCTAAAACTAATTTACATAATAGTGCTCCTATTACGTACATATAATTAGTGTTATTAGGAGTGTTATATTTACTGTATAATAATACGTTACTATGATTGTATTCAGGATGAAGTCTCATGTCTTTTGCAAGGCTTTTTAATTCTTCTTCAAATGAATTATAATACGCTCCACCTAAATAAGTTGCCATGCCTTCAGCAAACCAATAGTGAGTTTTTAAACCTATTTTTTTATACATATATACATGAGCCATTTCATGCTTTGCTTGAGTACAGTTATTTATAAATATTTTATTATTTAATAAATCTTGAAAAGCTGTATTTAATTTTGGATACAACTTGTTGATATTTGATCTAGGAGTTTGTTCTAACCCAACACAAGAATATAACTTAACAGCACTATTTGCATAGTAAATTTTAAAATTTATAACTGGCAAGTCAAAAAAAACAGATAAACTATCATTTGAGTTTGAAATATTTTTTTGTTCCTTA
The DNA here is from genome assembly GCA_044340865.1 of Bacteroidia bacterium. GTDB lineage: Bacteria > Bacteroidota > Bacteroidia > B-17B0 > Aurantibacillaceae > UBA4416. The sequence goes on from JBIISW010000007.1 coordinate 26,178, forward strand.
TTAGATAAATAGTTATCCTTATCAAAACTATAAAAGGTCAATTTTTTAAAATTATTTTGATGATACGTTGGCGTTATTTCAGATAATGGTATGATTTTATAAACATTATTCGTATCTTTTTTTAAACATACAGTTAATTCAAGTAATGCTGAAGTGGGATCTCTTTTGTCATAAAATAACAACACTCGTGACTTAATATAATCAACTTCATTAGATATATCTAACAACACGACTAAAATTGAATCGGAAAAAGCTGACATTGCAATTTCCCCCCTAATTGCTTGATCTGGCATTTCATATTTTGATAGATTATATTTCTTGAGTACATTAGAATGAAAGTAGTTTGCTAATGAATCAATATTAAAAAAGTTTTCGAAATACCTATTTAATAGGATAGAAGTAGATTTATACTCATTATTATATCCAAATTCAGTTAAATATGATGTTTTATAGGTTAAAGGGATTGGCTCTTGGGCTGATTCAAATTTAGGTATTATAAAGAATATTATAATTATAAATATATTTTTCATATTATTAGATAAATTTTTTTAAAAATTATTGTTTCTAAAATAATTGTAAAACCAAAAAAGTAGCATTACCTACTTTTTTGGTTTTTTAAGTTACCCTCTTTTACCAGTTTTAGGTTTTGGATTTACGGTATACGTTCGAGCAGCAGTTGTATTTGTCTCGCCTCCAAATAATAAATTCAATTGATCATTTGTTAATTTTATTACTTTTTATTTATTTAAAATTACTTTTTTCATTTTTTCTGTTTTTAAAATTTATTTTTACATTATCATTCACTTATTATGTTCGGTTTGAGGTTTTCTCCTAGTATTTGCACGTGCACTTGTAAACAAATTTTTTGATTTATTATTTCAATTTGTTTAATTAAAATTTATAACTCAGCACTTTTCTCGATTTTTATCAAACCTATTTAATTAAACTTATAAATGAAAAAAAATTATGTTAAATTTCAAGGCGTAAAAATTATGTGAAATGTTAAAAATGAATATGCATATTGGGAGTACCTTACAATTAATATTTTTGCCAAATTACATACGCCTTAATTTACATGAATTTATGATTGAACCAATTGACATTATTTACTCACAAACGCTTCGTAAGTGTCGACAAATTAAAAATGTGAAGCAATCACAAGCTTATGTATTGCTTAAATTACCAAGTCAACAAGAGTATAGTAAATTAGAAAATGGGAAACGAAAATTTACACCAGAACTCATTAAAAAAATTTGTGAAGTGTTTGATATATCAAGTTCTGAATTTATTTATGACACCAAAAACAATTCCAATACAAACGTTAAAAATTCAAATCATACATCTATTAATAGCGCAAACAAAACTGTAGTTTTAGAAAAATTATTAAAATCAAAAGAGCACATTATTTTATCGCAAAACGAAACGATAAACCAATTAAAGGAAATGATTGAATTGTTAAAAAGAAAGAAATGATTAAATTCTTAAAGAAAATGTAATGAAGCATCTTCAACTAATTTATCAAAAGAAACCTTTACTCCTAATGTCCTAAATCCAATTTTTTCAGAAGCCTCACTTAATCCTTGTAAATTTGCGCCCTCACGAGTTGTACCACTTACTTGTAATAGCTCTTTTACACTATAATTTTTACCGTAATTTTTTGAAACCATGCGAAGGCAAGTAGCACCACAAGCCATTTCATCTGGTTGTTTGTAAAATAAGAAAGCCATGACCTAATTTAACAAAACTCCGTTAGCATCAATGTATTGAATAATATGTTTTGTATTGTCAAAATCATAAAATGCCTTATCTAATGGACTTATTATATATTTAATGTATAATGGAACAGCATTTTTTTTATATTTTAAATACTCATCTATATTATATATTTTAATAATAAGAGGATAGCTCTCTTTTGATTGCTTTTTTGTATTTATATTAACCAATCTTTTAGATTCATGTATATTAAAGTTATCAAAGTTTATAAGATAGTAATCATTATTGTACACCGCACTATCAATTACAATATCTTTTTTTTTAAGTAAAAACGGACTATTACTAGAATTTTTATTTGGAATTACATGATTCAAAAACTGTGTTTGATTTAATGTAAGTATAGGTGTGTTGTATTTAGTTTGCAATAAATAAGCCATTGATGGCTTATTTATGTTATTTATTCTTTGACTTATGTGTTCCCAACCGCAATAAATAATTAATTTTTTATTTGGATTATTAACTAAGAATGTATTAATGTTTTTAGCTTGTCCTTCTTCTCTTTCATTTGTAATATCTTCATAAGGTAAAAACAGAAATCCTTTTTTTGCAGATTTCCTAATTAAATTTCCAAAGAAGGGTTCTGAGATAAAGTACCCAGATTGTTGTATTGGGTATTTTCTTTTGTTTAACATTGTATCTGTTTTTGACAGTGCTTCGAGTGCTATATATTCATATCCCAAAGAATATAGACTGTCAATAATAATTGAGGCGTTATAACGATGTTTCCAATATTGATGAGATTCATTAATAATTATAACTCGGTTATTTTTAGCATCTTCAAGAAAATTACTATAATAATTTAAGGTGTCATTCTTAATATTTGGATTTGAATTTTTAGTTTCATTTATTTCAATAAAATTTTTATTCATTCTTTTATTAAAATAATTATGTCTATATGCAATACATTTGTCTACACTATCTTGTTCGTTAATGAAATTCCACGCTGTCGCTTTAGTTTGTAAATAATAATCAGCTTTATCTAATTGAACAGAATCTAAATTAATATTGTTGATTAATTTTATAGCAAGTAATGGAGTTTCTCTGACTATATTTCCAGAAATTTGAACGTCTTGGCTAATTCGCATTTTTGAAAACTTCACAGAAGATGTTATAAAATCAAACTCCAGATTAAAACTATTTGGAGGTTGATGTGGGTCTTTCGGTTTATTTTCGTTTGATACCAAAGAGAATATATATTCATTACCGTTACTCAAAAAATATTTAGTTAGGATTGTTAAATCGCCTTTTTTTTGTAACGTAATGGAATTATTTACTTTACTGTTTGAGCTTTTTTTCTTATGCTGTATTATTAGACTATAAAATGGAGCAGTAGTCGATTCTGCGAGCGTTAATATTTTGTATTTTTTGTTTACAATTTCTTTAATTGATGATGAATAAAAGTTTTTTGACGGCGACTCTTGAGTATTATTACAAAAATTATAAATACGATTTGTTATGAAATTTAATTCAATTTGATTATTTATAAATTGAACCATGAAATTTTTTTCAGTATGATTATATTTTGAATACTTACTGAAAGTTCTAGAACAGCTAGATATATATATTGAACTAATCAATAAAATAAATTTAATTTTTCCAAGTTGCGGTGTAAGGATCATAATTACATTTTAGTGGTTTGCTATTAATATTATTTTTATCCTCAATAAAAGCTCTACAATCTGTACAAATGTATCTAAATTCACAATCTTTACATACATTTATTTGGTCTTTTGTAATTGCCCAAAGTTTGTTGAACTCTTGATTCTTAATAACATCGATTAATTTCGTGTTCATAATTTCGCCAAAATTAGTATTCAAACTAGGACAATTTTTAATATTGCCATTTATATCAATTGAAATTTTTCTGTTTAAGCAAGAATTATGATTTACTCCTTCTGTGAATGTATCCATATCAACAACAAAATATGCGGGGCTTATAAACCCACAATGGTCTGAAGACGAATTTTTTTGTACCGTATAAATTACCTGAATACTAGAACTTATAATAACTACTTCGTCTTTTGGAGCACTATGTAGAATTATTTTTAATAATCTTCCATTTAAATTAGTTGAATTATCAAATTCAATACTCAAAAGTAAAATCATTTGTAATAATTATATGTACAGTAAATCATTGGATTTAGTTTTCTATCAATTTTAAAATCATACTTAGTAGGGTCATCATATTCCCATTTTCGATTAAATTTATTTTTGAAATAGATTATTGACCGTAAGCCATAACTCCAAGTCAAACCTAATACCTGCCCATTGTATTTAATTTGATTTTTATTTAAAATCTGCATTTCTTTATTGTTGTCATGACCAGACACCCATTCAATTGACACAAAAATACCATTGTTAATTACAATATTTTTATTACTAAGATTTACAGAAACCCATTCTTTTCCCTTGGTGGCATTTACTATAATATTTGAATCTGTCAATTCAATAGCTGGTAAACCAGTATAAATATCTTTTGAATATACATGTACCCTAAATTTAGTAGTAGGTAATCCTTGGGATGTGATAAAAATAAAAATCTCATTTAAAAAAGATTGCCTTTTATTATTTTCATTTTCTAAAAAAATAGCAATTTCATTACCATAAATTGAAAAAGAATTACCATTTAGTTTTAGATTTTTCTTACCTAAAACCCCTTTTTTTATCTTACCACGTCGACTATTTATAACAATTTCGTTTAATTGATTCATTTTATCTTCTAAAATAATTGTAATAGAGTCCTTCGTTATAGATTTAATAAAAAGTTCTTTCTTTTCATAGCCTACAGCATAAAAAACAAGAGAATTAACGCTATCAGTATTTAAACAAAAGTTAAAATTTCCATTTTCATCACAATAAATACCTTGATTCCCAACTTTATTTTCAATTATACAGAAAGGAACTCCAGTTCTATTTTTATCAATAACCTTACCGCTCAATGTTTGTAATTGGGCGATTGAATTTGAGTAAAAAAGATGAATGAATATTAAAAATAGTATCTTCATTAGTATAATAAATATAAAACTAACCGTGTCAAATGATTGATTAGACACAGTTAGTTTTGAGTAAATAATTTAAGTCTTCAATAATATTGTTACAACTAAATCCTTAGTGTTACATCATTTACAATTTAAATCGCACCTTCACTAAGCAACTTCACTATAAGTGTCATCGGCCCTGAAAAATCCTTGACCCCATGCAATACCTAAAAAAGAATGATAGCCATAGTCTCCCGTTTGTCCAACAGAATAGCCTTTTGGAGATCCCATTTGTTGGTCAGCATATTTAACTTTAAATCCTCCGCTAACTTTTCCCATTTTATCAGAACTTAGTTCTTCAAATTTTTTACTTTTTAAACTTTCAATTTTTTTCTTAATAAATTGTTTTTAAAATTTACAACCCAGCACTTTGCTTGATTTTTATCAAACCTATTTAATCAAACGTATGAAAGAAAAAAAATTATGTTAAATTTTACGGCGTAAAGAAGATGTAAAATGTTAAAAAATGAATATTCATATTGTAAGTAATTCACAATTAATATATTTGTTAAAGTACTTACGCCGTAATTTACATGAATTTATGATTGAACCAATTGACATTATTTACTCACAAATTCTCCGTAAATGTCGACAAATTAAAAATGTGAAGCAATCACAAGCTTATGTATTGCTTAAATTACCAAGTCAACAAGAGTATAGTAAATTAGAAAACGGGAAACGAAAATTTACAACCCAACTCATTAATAAAATTTGTGAAGTGTTTGATATATCAAGTTCTGAATTTATTTATGACACCAAAAACAATTCCAATACAAACGTTAAACATTCAAATCATACATCTATTAATAGCGCAAACAAAACTGTTGTTTTAGAAAAATTATTAAAATCAAAAGAGGACATTATTTTGTCGCAAAGCGAAACGATAACCCAATTAAAGGAAATGATTGAATTGTTAAAAAAAAAGTAAGTGTGTTATCATCAAATAAATTATTTAGTTTTAGTATTTGCATTGTCTTAATTATAAATCTATGAGGTATATTTTATTCATTCTGCTTATTGCTAATGGGAGATTGGCATACACACAAAGTAACAGCTGCAATTGTATAGTTAAATTAATAGCATATAACCTTAATGAGACTTGGCAAAGTTTGCCATTTGACGATAGAAGTGGAATAGCATACCATAAGTTAACTGATTTAACAAACAATAAACCGAGTGTTTATGTTGTAAATAAAGACTCCTTAGGCTTTATTTTAGTTAAAGCAACCAATAAGGATTCAGTAACTATTAAAAACTTTAAACTTAAAAAGTTACGCGAAGCCTTAACAACGAATATTGTATTTAATAATTTAGATAGCATTGCTATTTACTCAGAACCAAAAAAAAGCGCAAAAATCTTAACCTATCTTAAAAAAGAAAAAAAAGCACTAACTACAAATGAAAAATCTCTAGGTTACGAATTAAACGACCATTGGTTTAGTGGCTGCAAAACTGGCTGGGTTAAAATAAGAGTTTACGATAGAGATAAAAAAAAGAAAACAAAAGTAATTGGTTGGGTTAATATTGAACGTAAATGATGCATGGTAATTAATACGTTTTGTTACATTTAAGATATTGTCTACCTTATTTAAGGTATGTAATAATTTACTGTAAAACAGTAAATTTATTGCCTTATTTATGACAACCCTCGACCAATTAAAACTAGGACAAACAGCCGTTGTGCAAGAATTTACAGATGATTTTTTATCATTGAAGTTCATTGAAATGGGTTGTCTACCAAGCGAGGTTGTAAAATTAGTCAATATTGCTCCTTTTGGAGACCCTATTGCTATTGAAGTTTCTGGATATGTACTAAGTTTAAGAAAAGAAGAAGCGTCGACTGTTATTGTAACGCTTTTAAATGATGTGGTATTAAACAAAACAAATTGAGCACTCTAAAAAATACATATCACATTGCGTTAGTTGGAAATCCTAATAGTGGAAAATCAACTTTGTTTAATTCGCTCACGGGTTTAACTCAAAAAACGGGAAATTATGCGGGCGTTACGGTTGAGAAGCACGAAGGTAAATTTGATCATAATGGAACTACATTTTCTTTAACAGATTTGCCTGGCACCTATAGTTTATTTCCAAAATCAATAGATGAAGAAGTTGCTTGTAAAACGATTCTAAGCAATGCTTCAGATAAATTAGATGTGATTGTGATAGTTGCTGATGCAACAAACATAAAGCGTCACTTATTGCTTGCTACACAATTAATTGATTTAAAAATTCCCTGTGTGTTGGCTTTAAATATGATTGATGAGGCAGAAAAACAAAACATCACGATTTACAAAAATGAATTAGAAAATTTATTAGGCATTGCGGTTGTATTTATTAACTCACGAAAAAAAGTTGGGCTTGAAGAACTTAAAAATGAAATTTTAAAAGCAAAAGCATCTGATTCTGTTTTTTATAATTTTGAAAAACAAGCAAAAGCATTTCCTGCGTTAAAAAGTTATAAGGAACTCATCGATTTACAATTTACGTGCAGTGCAGATGAATCGAAACTCATTAAACAATTTGAGAAAGAAGATAACATCAGTCGTTTTTATAAATTAAATTACATCATTGCAAAATGTGTAAAAAAACCAGAACAATTACATAAAAGCATTTCTCAAAAAATTGATGCTTTTTTTACGCATAAGTTTTTTGGATTTCTGTTTTTCTTTTTAATCTTATTTATTGTTTTTCAGTTTGTGTTTTTTGTAGCAGATTTACCAATGACATGGATTGAAGAATCTTTTGCTTCTTTCATGAATTATACAGCAAATGCTTTACCTGCAGGTGAGTTAAATGATTTGTTAGTCAACGGTGTTTTGGCAGGTATTAGTGGAATAGTTGTTTTTGTGCCACAAATCGCTTTATTATTTTTCTTCATTACTATTTTAGAAGATACAGGCTACATGGCAAGAGCAAGTTTTATTTTAGATAAAGTCATGCAGAAGTTTGGATTAAATGGCAAGTCTGTTATTCCTATGATTAGCAGTGTGGCTTGTGCCATACCTTCTATCATGAGCACGCGAACTATCTCTAATTGGAAAACACGCATCATTACCATATTAGTGACACCATTAATAAGTTGTTCGGCTCGCTTGCCTGTTTATACGTTAATTATTGGCATAATGTTTAAAGACGAGCATACCATTTACGGATTCAGTTATAAAGGCATTGTACTCATGGGAATGTATTTGCTAGGATTTGCGGCCGCTTTTTTAGCCGCTATTATTTTAAAGTTTGTACTCAAAACAAATGAGAAAAATTATTTCATTATGGAGTTGCCGGTTTATCGTATGCCACAGTGGCAAACAGTTGGCATGTTAGTTTTCAAAAAAGTAAAATTATTTTTGTTTAATGCTGGTAAAATTATTTTGGCAATTTCAATTGTACTTTGGTTTTTAACGAGTCACGCACCAAGTAATGTATTTTCTCAATTAGAAGAAAAAGCGCTCGTTTTAAATACACCCGCAGACGAATTAAACGCTCAAAAGTTAGAACATTCTTACGCTGGCATTTTCGGTAAAAAAATAGAACCATTTATTACACCAATTGGTTTTGATTGGAAAATAGGAATTTCACTTATCACCTCATTTGCTGCTCGCGAAGTATTTGTTGGAACGATGGCAACCATTTATAGTTCTGGCGACTCTGATAATACAGAAACCTTGAGAGAAAAATTAGCGAGCGAAAAAAATGTAGTTACCCAAACACCTGTTTACACAACAGCGGTGTGTTGGTCATTATTAGTTTTTTATGCCTTCGCTATGCAATGCATGAGCACACTTGCCACCACGTATAGCGAAACTAAACATTGGAAGTGGCCGTTTATTCAATTGGTATTTATGAGCCTTTTGGCTTATGGATCTTCTTTTATTGTATTTAATTTATTGAAATAAAATTCACTATGTTTGTTTTACGCTCATTGTTAATTTTTTAAAATGAATTACCAAGCACTTTTACATCAAGCCATTATCGCCTCTGTTTTAGCAGGTAACGAAATACTGAAAGTATACGAAACAAATTTTGACGTAGAATTAAAGAACGATAAATCTCCTGTTACATTAGCAGATAAAAATGCCAGCGATAAAATCATAGATGTATTAAAGATTTTTAATATTGAGATTTTGAGTGAGGAAGGCGCTCATGCTGATTACACTATTCGTAAACACTGGAATACACTATGGATTGTGGATCCACTTGATGGAACAAAGGAATTTGTGAAGCGTAATGGGGAGTTTACAGTTAACATTGCGCTTGTGGAAAATGGAGTGCCAACACTTGGTGTTATTTTTTCTCCCGTTTCTAATGATATATATTTTGCAAGTAAAAACAATGGAGCTTTTAAAATAAGTGGAATTGATTTTAAGCAGTTAGTAGAAACCATTGAAACATCAACATTAGATTCAATTATTTCGATGGCACAAAAGCTTCCTATCAAAAACGAACGTACAAATTACGTCGTGGTTGCAAGTCGCTCGCACATGAGTAGCGAAACCTATACGCATATTGAAGATTTGAAATGGCACCATAAAAAAGTGGATATTGTAAATACAGGGAGCAGTATAAAAATGTGTTTGGTTGCAGAAGGTGTTGCTGATGAATATCCTCGCTTTGGTCCAACCATGGAATGGGATACCGCAGCTGGCCAAGCTATTTTACAAGAATCGAATTGTACTTTGGTTGATTTTAAAACACATCAACCTATGATTTATAACCGAGAAAGTTTATTAAATAATTGGTTTATTGCGAAACGATAGAAAGTTCTTTTTCAATAATTGAATTTATTTCAGCAGCATTAAAAACAATCATCGCGTGTGCCCCGTTTTTAATCGTAAAATCACATGTTACATCCTTATATCGTATTAAACGATCCTGTGTGCCATGAATATGAATGGTATTTTTTTTAAAATCCGTTCCATTCCAATTAGCGATGATATCGATGCAATACTTAAAATAATTTTCAGGCATACTATTTACCATTTCTAAAAATTCAGATTTGTATGCTTTTTCAAAACCGATAAACCATCTGCCAAAATAGGCTAAGCGACGATGGTAAGATTCTTTTATTAATTGATGTAAGGGAATATATTTTAAAAGCTTTATGTACCAAGGCAATTCAGATCTATTTTTACTACTCGAAACTAAGAATATTTTTTGCGGGGTCAATAGTTTTGATAATTCAACACAAATCATACCTCCAAAAGAAACCCCTAATAAGCAATACGGTTCATCTAGCCGAACTATTTGTGGTAGAAATTTCTTAGCATAGCTTTCCATAGTATCAAATTGGCTAGGAATGGGCCATTGTAAAACAATAATAGTATGATGTTTAATAATGGTATTTACAAATAATTTATGGTTTGTTCCCAAGCCAGGAAGAGCATATATAATCATGATGACGTTTATTAGTAGTTTATTTAAAGACAAAAAAAACAATAAAGTAGGTTAATAACTTTTTAGATTTTTAATGCTTATACTTTTATATTTGTTTCAACAAAATTAAATAAAAATGAACATAGAAATGGCTTTAGAAAACATACTTACAGAAATAAAAAACGAGGTCTTAATTATCACCATTAATCGCCCTGATAAATTAAATGCATTAAACAAGCAAACTTTAGAAGAGTTACATGAAACATTGGTGAATGCTGAGAATGATAAATCCATTCGTGCATTAATCATTACGGGTGCTGGCACAAAAGCATTTGTTGCAGGTGCCGATATCGCTGAATTTGCTAATTTTACTACGAAAGAAGGGCAACAATTAAGTTCTAATGGCCATTTCAAAGTATTTAATTTTATTGAAAATTATTCTAAGCCTGTTATCGCAGCTGTAAATGGTTTTGCTTTAGGTGGAGGATTAGAGTTGGCTATGGCTTGTCACATGCGTGTTGTGAGTTCAAATGCAAAAATGGGATTACCTGAAGTTAGCTTAGGTGTTATACCAGGTTACGGAGGAACGCAACGTTTAGCTCAGTTAGTTGGTAAAGGAAAAGCATTTGAAATGATCTCTACAGCTGATACGATTAGTGCAGATGATGCTTACAAATGGGGACTTGCTAATCATATTACACCACAAGAAGAATTATTAAATAAGTGTTTCGAAATCACAGCAAAAATAATTACTAAATCTCCTGTTGCTTTAAAGGCTGCTATAAAAGCTATTAATGCAGGTTACAATAATAAATTTAATGGTT